>JBCCES010000019.1:0-11916 GCA_039030115.1 Myxococcota bacterium | reverse complement strand
AGGGTCATGTCCAAGTGGATAACAGGGCGCTTTTGAGACCAGTCCCACTGCCCTTCTTGCTCGATCCACAAGCCCTCAAACAGCTCCCGTTTGCCTTCAAACAAAGCTGCCAACGTAGACAACAACAGCGACTTGCCAAACCGTCGGGGCCGAGCCAGAAAATAGACACGACCCTGTGTTGCCAATCGATGGATATGCTGCGTTTTGTCTACGTATACACAGCCATCCGAGCGAAGTTGCTCAAACGATTGAATCCCAATAGGCAGTTGTTTCATTTGCGCGAGTCCCTCCTACTTACAACAGGGACAGATTACCATACTGTTAGCCGGAAAAACCGACCAGATGTACACTTTTTCTACTGCAACTCACAATGATCTTCGGCATTGCACTCTTGTGCAGTGAGATTTTTGCAGGGGTCTACGCTGTCATCAATCGCTTCGCACTTGGCAGGCTTACTTGATATCCAGTTACATAATTTTTGGTTGACTGTGCCTGATACATTACCCACAACAGCATTGCAGTCAGCTTGCTGCTTTGATTTACATGGATTCGAGGTTTCGTCTTCTATGCATGCCGTATCACCGGGACCGAGAATGATAAATTGGCAGACATTTTTCATCATGCCCATATCGTTATATTTTCCCGCGGCTTCGCAAACTGCTTGAGATGCATTCTGCTGTAGGCAAATGATTGTAAGGTCGCAGCGTGCATTAGATGCATTTTGATAGCCGCAAATGCTTTTCCCGTTCACCTGAAAGCTCTCGCACGTCGTTTTGTCATTTGCATGCCCTCCGCACAGATTTTCTTTGATACGGCAGGTTTTAAGTGCGTCGCCGTCGTCCTGCTCATCTCCACCCTGATCTGGATTCTGGCTTGTGTCTTCTGGATTTGGGCTTTCATTGCTGCTTGATTTTGGCAGAGAGCTGGGTGACTGCGTTTGTGTAGGTGTTTGCGTAGTAGCTGGTTCGTCTTGATTTTTGTTTTTGTCACCGCAACCCACGGAGACTAGGAGCAGCATGCTTACACACATACCCAACCAGTTGTCCATATGTCTTGTTTGCCTATTTTTCATTCATTCCCCTTTCATAAAAACCACAGCGCTTTGAGCGCTTGTGCACCTACCTATTCTATCTATTCTTTTATAAAAGTCAATCCATGACAAAATTTCATGCGAAAAAACGTGTTCTAAAATTGAATTTTTTTGCGGTTTTTTGCATACAGATCTTTAAAGAGCCGCTTGGTATCGGTGGGCCATTGTTTACGGTTTTTGTACTGAAAAGCATACTGCTTTTCACCCGTTGTTTCATCGCTGACCGGAAACGCTTGGTAGTGCCCTTCACCGCCTATGATGGCGATAAAAATTGTGTCATTTTGAATCGGTCCTTCTAAAACTTCGTAGTAATTAAACAAAAAATTTCTTTTTTCAGATACGCTTTTTACGACGAAAACTCTCATGTTTGGCAGGGCTTTGTTGATTAAGGTAATTGTCAATATATCTCCGAGATAAGAGCCGGATGTTTTGATTAAATTTTTTAAATCATCGACCGTGTTGACGTCTTTGTAGAACGAGGCATAGTCACCCACTCGTACAATACCTAATAACCTCAACACCTCATCTTGTGGAATGTTATCAAGGAGTTCAGCGACCCAATTGCGGACGTCTTGCTGGGTCCAGTTGGTTTTTCCTTGCCATTTCAGTTCGTTGAGGGCTGGCTTGAAGCTGTGGAAAAAGCAGTCGCCTGCCCCTCCTTGCTCGTCGTTGACATGCTTGGCTTTTGCTTTTTGTGTTTTAGGGCCTGTTTTTTGGGGAGGGGCGACAGCTTTGCTGGTGTCGGTGGATTTTGCAGGTGCGGCTGCTGTTTCGGGGGCTTTTTGCGCAGGTGCAGGAGGCTGACTGGTAGGTTGTGAAGCAGCAGCAGGTGTGTCGTCGCCATTTGTGTCGCAAGCAGAAAACGTTGCTATCCATGTGCAAATCAACAATACAAAACTCGGCCTTTTTCTAAAATCTTTTTTCATTATTTTTCCGTCTCTTATAATCCTTCATTTATAATATAGCTCTTTTTTTTGCTAATGCAAGCGAGAGGCTTCACAGGGAATGCGCACAGGTGTGCCTGTTGTTCTTTTCATAAAGAGGAGTTTTTTTGCATGACAAGTCATGTCAGATTGTCCAAATTGGTTCACGCCCAGCTGCAGCAAGCGTTCGATTGTGCCAACATCGATCCCATTTTGCAGCACATTTTGCAAGAGGCTCAAAACGAGATCACCATTCACTTTCCGGTCTGTTTGAGCGATGGTCGCGTGGAGCTGTTTCATGGTCATCGTGTGCAACATAACAATGTGTTGGGTCCCTTTAAAGGGGGGGTTCGCTTTCATGAGGAGGTTGGGTTAGATGAATGCAGAGCGTTGGCTTCGTGGATGACCTGGAAGTGCGCTTTGCAAAATTTGCCTTTTGGAGGGGGTAAAGGAGGATTGCAATTCAATCCTCAACTGTACAACCAAGAGGATTTGCAGCGCATTACGCGGCGGCTTGTTCACTCTTTGGGGACGAACATTGGCCCAGAATGGGATATTCCCGCTCCTGACGTGGGCACCGATTCTCAAATTATGGATTGGATGATGGATACCTACAGCAACATTGTGGGTACGCCTAACAAACAGACGGTGAAAGGGGTGGTGACAGGAAAATCCCTTACCTGCGGAGGCTCACCGGGGCGGAATGAGGCCACGGGGCGCGGTGTGGTGAATTGTATTGTGCAGTGGGCCGAGCAGCGCAATGTGGATTTGCAAAAAACCAGCATGGCTTTGCAGGGATTTGGTAAAGTGGGTTCACACGTTGCGCAAATCCTATCGCGTATGGGGGTGGCTCTCACCCATGTGGGCGATTCCAGTGGATATTGGCATCATCCCGATGGGTTTCATCCACACCAGTTGGCACAACATGTGCAAGAGAAGGGACATATTAAAGGCAGTGGAATGGGCAAGCCCATCAGCCGAAAAGATTTTTTTTCTTGTGCATGTGATTTTTTTGTTCCTGCAGCCTTGCACTTGCAAATTGGAACGAAAGAAGCGCAAAATATGAATTGTAAAGTTGTTGTGGAGGCAGCTAATGGACCAACCAGCCAAGAAGCGGAAAAGGTTTTACAGAAACGTGGTATTGAAATTTTACCCGACATCCTGGTCAACTCAGGGGGAGTGGTGGTCAGTTACTTTGAGTGGCTGCAAAACAAACGCAGCGAAGCATGGAGCCTCGAAGAGGTACGTGTTAGACTTGATAAACAGATGAGAAGAACACACCAGCAAGTGGCCCAGCAATCTTTAGAAATGGATGTGAGTTTGCGAACAGCAGCTTATGTCATTGCTGTCAAACGGGTGCAAGAAACTTATAGCCGTCGAGGAATCTGGCCCTAAAGAAAGCTGCAATGTCACAGCTGTTTCCCAAGTGGACGAACACCCTGCCCAAAATTGCCCTTGTAATCACGGGAGTGGGGTTGTGTCTTGTGGTTTTTGTTGTGTGGTTTTGGTTCTCTCCTTATCATACAGATGTGGGCTATGAACCCGAACAACCGGTTCCTTTTAGCCATGAACTGCATGTGGGGCAGTTGGGCATGGACTGCCGTTATTGCCATACGGGCGTTGAGACAGCAGCAGTGGCGGGTGTTCCTCCAACGCAAACCTGCATGAATTGTCACAGTGCGATTAAAGCCGATTCTGTTCACTTGGCTGCTGTGCAGCACAGTTGGGCCAACGGCAAACCGCTGCCGTGGGTGCGTGTGCATAAAGTTCCTGATTATGCCTATTTTGATCACAGTGTGCATGTGGCTGCCGGAGTTTCTTGTTTTGATTGCCACGGGGAAGTTCACCGCATGAAACAGGTTCGACAAGTGCAACCTTTAAGCATGCATTGGTGTTTAGATTGCCACCGCAACAGTGGTGAGCATCTGCGTCCTGCCGACAAAGTGACCGATCCCAACTGGGTACCTCATGCGCGTTGGGAAGACATTGCTCAGCAAAAATCTCTGCTTTTGCATCCGCCTATTGAAAACTGTTCGGGGTGTCATCGATGAGTCAGAAGCCAAGACATTTTTGTGAGAAAGAACATGTAAAACCGTGGCGTTGTGTTGAAAGTGCCAACAAACAGCAAGAGGGTGCACGCCCAGAATTTGCGCCTGGTGACTCGGAGTTTACAGGATTGCAACGTCGAGACATGCTCAAGCTCATGGGGGCTTCGCTGGCTTTGGCCGGCCTCAGCACTGCTTGCCGTCGGCCCGAAGAGAAGCTGCTACCCTACACCACTGCCCCAATGGGGGTCACACCGGGTGTGGCAAACCACTTTGCAACCGCGTGTCCACATCCGGGTTCTGCCGTGGGCTTGGTTGTGACAAGCCATGAAGGGCGCCCTACCAAGGTAGAGGGAAATCCCAGCCACCCATTGAGTCTAGGAGCAGCAGGTGCTTGGGAGCAAGCGAGTGTGTTGCAGCTGTATGATCCCGATCGCTCTCGTACCCCTTCACGTAAAACGGCTACCGGGCGACTGCCCTCTTCTTGGCAAGCGTGGGATGAGTTTGCGACGCAACAGGCAAAACAGTTCAAGCAAACCAAAGGAAAAGGCTTGGCTTTTTTGGTGGATGCAACGGTTTCCCCGACGTTTCGTCGTCTGCAACACCAGGCACAGCAAGTTTTTCCCCAAGCTCATTGGTACACCTGGGATCTGCTGCATGAGCATGGAATTCAACAAGGGGCTCAAGCTGCGTTTGGCAGCGGCGCCCGTGTGATGCCGCAGCTGGATCGTGTGCGTGTTTTGCTGACTATTCATGCAGATCCTCTCGGGCACGGGCCAAACAAGTTGCGCTTGGCTCACGATTTTGCTGCAGGGCGCAAGGTGAAGCGGGCGCGAGAAGCGGCAAGCATGAACCGGTTGTACGCTGTAGAAGCTGCCTATACCATCACCGGCGCCAATGCCGATCACCGCTTACCCCTTCCTGCGCACCAGGGATTTGCCTTGTTGCAGCAATTGGCAAGACAGCTATGGCAGATGCAACCGCACAACCCCGCTTATACACAGGTTGCCGATTTTTTTGTCAAGCAACCTTCTGCCTCAACGCCAAAGCAGGTTATCGATTCTCACATTGTGCAAGCCATGGCGCAGGATCTTGTTCAGCATCAAGGCCAATCGTTGGTGATGGTGGGAGACAACCAGCCACCTGCTGCCCATGTGTTGGCTTATTTGCTCAATAGCGCTTTAAAAGGCTCAGGTAAAACATTTCATATTTTACAGCAATCCACTGCACAACAACATTCTGCTGTTGCCCAAAGTGCTATAACAGGCAATCCATCAAGCCAGCAAACCCCCTTAGGGGGGCAGCACCGTACGGAATCTTTGCAACGGCTTACAGAGTCTTTGCAAGCGGGTCGTGTAGACACCCTGATGATTTTTGGTGGCAATCCTGTTTACACAGCGCCCGCAGCTTTGCAAGTACAACAAGCATTGCAAAAGGCTAAACAGGTGATTCATTTTGATTTATATGCCGACGAAACGGCGCAACATGCCCACTGGCATCTCCCTGCTTCGCACTTTTTGGAAACCTGGAGCGATGCGCAAAGTCACGATGGCACAGCTTCTATTATTCAACCTTTGATTCGTCCTCTGCACAACTCCCGTTCGCGCGAGCAGTTGTTGGCTCAGATGCTATCGATATCATCCGCGACTCCCCAAACACTTGTGCGAGAGACCTGGATAGGATTAAATAGACCCCTTAAAACCGAAAAGCAGTGGCGTCGATCGGTGCACGATGGTGTGGTTGTCTCATCGCAATCTGCTGCACATTCTGCCCAGGTGATGCGTCGCGCCGCACAGCAGCTGCAGTGGCCAAAACGCCCCTCGCGAGAACTTGGTACAGATTATCTCGAGGTGTTGTTTCAACCTAGCTATGCTGTGGGCGACGGGCGCTACGGCAACATTGCTTGGTTGCAGGAGTTGCCCGATCCCGTTACCACCATGACCTGGGGCAACGCTGTGCTGGTGAGTCCTCGCCTGGCCAAGGAGCTGAAGATTCAAAGCCAAAACAGAGGGCGATTATACGAAGCCGATATCGTGCGTGTGCAGTTGAACGATCGCACGATTGATATTCCTGCTTTTGTCATGCCAGGGCTCCCATCCTATAGCGTGGTGCTGCACTTCGGGTATGGGCGCACCCATGCGGGCATTGTCGGTAACAGGGTGGGTATTGATGTGCAGCAACTATTGCCCGCTGATGGCAGCTTATGGGCATTGGGTGCTCGCATCACCCGTTTGGGGCGCACCCAATCGTTGGCCTGTACGCAGGAGCAGTTTGCCATGAACGGCACAGCCATACAGCAGGTGAAGGCGTTGTCTCTTGCTGCGCGGGATCCTGCTCGAGCGGAGTCTGTGCAAACCTATCAGAAGCAGCCCAACTATGTGAAACGCCATGATCTGCCGGCGTCTCTTAAACAAAAAGAGGGTAACGTTCTTGTGCCACTACAACTTCACAAGTCGTGGGAGTACAAGGGCAATAAGTGGGGCATGGTCATCGATTTGACCTCCTGCATTGGCTGCGGCGCCTGTGTGACAGCTTGCCAAGCAGAAAACAACACACCTGTGGTGGGGCGCGAGCAGGTGATGCGTGGGCGCATTTTGCACTGGATTCGTGTGGATCGCTACTACACCGGCAGCGTCGACAATCCTCAAGCCATTCATCAGCCTGTGGTCTGCATGCATTGTGAGAATGCTCCCTGTGAACCGGTCTGCCCTGTAGCCGCTACGGTGCATGATAGCGAGGGTCTCAATGTGATGACCTACAACCGCTGCATTGGTACGCGTTACTGCGCCAATAACTGTCCCTACAAGGTGCGTCGCTTCAACTATTTGGACTACTCCAACAGCGGTAATGTGCATGTAGCTGCCCCTGCAAAGCGGCGTCAACAGCTGTTACAAATGCAGCGTAACCCCGACGTCACTGTGCGTTATCGTGGCGTGATGGAAAAGTGCACCTACTGCACACAACGCATTCAGCAAGCCAAGCACAAGGCCCGTTTGCAAAAGCGCGACCCCAATGCCCTGCGCGATGGCGACGTGACCCCTGCATGCGCCCAAACCTGCCCCACTTCGGCCATTGTCTTTGGCAATCTCAACGATCCCAACAGCCAAGTGTCACAATATAAGCAGGTAGATCGCAATTACGACATGCTCATGGAGCTGAATACCCGGCCGCGCACGTCATACTTGGGCAAATTACGGAATCCCAATCCGAAACTCAACGGGTGATTTGGGGGAATTTCCAGCACCCGCCGTCTGTTTTACAAAGTAGGAGTTGTTGCGACCGACTGAGCATGGGGTGTTAACGTTTGGTGTTTGACAGCGGTCGCCTTGCCGCAAAACGCGATGCCGTAGGCCGTCATCTGTTTAGGGGGATGGTCGGCAAACTCGGCAACGTAGTCTTTGCTCTGGATCTGCTCCAGGGCCTCTTGGGCTGCTTGCTGTAGATTTTGCTGTGTAGCAACCTGTTTAAACTCCATGATAATGCCGGGCCGATTTTCGGCTGGGTCTACGGGAATCAGCAGCACGTCGGAGCGACCACAGCCCGTTTCGCGGTTGCTGCGAATGCGGTATTCGTCGGCCACATGGGCGAGCATGCCCAGCATGAGCATGTGGTAGGCGTGTTCTGGTTGCGGTTGCAGGGGCTCTTCGTTTGCATCCGGTTGCGCGGTAGACGCCCCCACATCAAAGTAGCTAAGAGTGGCACGTACAAACACTGCCAGACGTTGGGTAAACTGCTCGGGGTCGTTGGCCAGCAGCGCTTGCACCAGGCTGCTGGAGGTGTTGTTGGGCACTTTGTTGAGCCAGCCCAGCACCATGCGTTGAAAGGCAATGCGCACTTCGCGATTGGGAATGCGCAGCATGGCCTTGCGCCCCAGCGTGCCTTGACGAGTGCGGGTTGCTGTCACATAGCCTGCTGTTAGAGCAATGCTCCACAAGGCCTCTCCTAAATGTTCTAGCTCGCGCAAAGCGAGATTGTCGGCTACATCGCGTTCAATGCTGTTGCCCAGCAGCAGGGTTTCTATGGCATCGGTGTCTCTGCTGTTTGTCACACTCATCAGGTGCTGCAGGAGGCTGGTGCTGCCGGTGTTTACCCAGTACTCCTTCGGCTGGCGCGTGGGGTTTGCCGCGTAGTTGACCAGCGACCAGGGGTTGTACACAGTGACTGGGCGATCCTCGCCAAATCGGTAGCCATCATACCAGGCCGAAACCGCTGCAAACGTGTGCTGCAACTTGCGTTGCTGTAGCAGCTGCTGCACTTCGGGCGTGGTAAATCCAAACGATGCTGTAAAGGGGTCGTCTAGTACACCGTAGACCCCCAGGTTGTTGAGGTCAGAAAAAATATCCTCTTTTGCAATCCGCAAAATGCCTGTTACGACTCCCCTGTGCAGATAGTCGTTTTCTTTGAGGCAGTCGCTGAGCAATCCCCGCATGAGATTGCGCATGGGTTTATAGTAATTGTACTGATAAGCAGCTTGCATGGGCGTGTCGTATTCGTCAACCACAACCCAGGGCGTTAGCCCCGCGTGCTTGAGGGTGAGCAATTCGGTGAGGATAGCTAGAATTTCTTTGCATTGTACAGGTGAGGCTTGTTGATGAATGACACGTTGTAAAATTGTTTGTTGAGCGTGAGCCAGTTTGTTAACAGGCCCATCACGGCTCACCTCTTCGGTCAGTTTAGACAGCAAGGATTGCATGCGCGTGTAAGCGTCACCCCAACTGCTCTCTTTCACCGCACGAAAGCTAAGAAACAGCACCGGCCGTTTACCCCGTTCTTGCTGATACTGCATACCTTGCCGGCTAATAGCCAAGCTGTCGAACAGATCATTTTGTTTCTGCGCAGGTTGACGCAAAAACGCACACAGCATGCTTAAATTAATGGTTTTACCAAAGCGCCGCGGGCGGGTGATGAGGGTGACCCCATCGCCCGCATCGAGAATCTCTTGGATAAACAATGTCTTGTCCACAAAGCAGTAATCCCCTTGCAGCAGCTGAGCAAAGCTGGAGATCCCCACAGGCATTTTGCCTTGAGGGTTGCGAATGCTGCAGCGTGTTAGCGTAGTGTTCATGCTGGGCATTGTAGCATCGATCTTGGAAAAAAATGGTTCTTCTTAAACCATTGTATGAAAACCGTTGCATCAAGGGGTGTAAGCTGTGATTGGCTTGACAATAAGCAGACAACACGTACAACGTAAGAACTCGAAGGAGCCGGAGCGTGGCGCAGCTTGGTAGCGCACTTGACTGGGGGTCAAGGGGTCGCAGGTTCAAATCCTGTCGCTCCGACCACGATTTGCATGTAAGATATGGCTAACGATGTTTTCTGAGATGGAGCGTGAACAATGAAGGATCCAATCATTTTAATCAGCAATGACGACGGTGTTTCGGCCAGTGGCGTGCAAAGTCTTGCCCAGGCAATGTCACACCTGGGCCAGGTCACTGTTGTGGCACCCCACACAGATCAAAGTGCCATGAGTCATGCCATGAGTTTACGACGGCCTTTGCGGTTATTCCGTGCTGCCGAAGACCTGCATGGGGCTCGAGGTCCCATTCCTCTATACAGCGTGGATGGAACTCCCACGGATGCTGTTTATATGGGTGTACATCACGTTTTGAAATCCCAAAGACCTGATTTAATTGTTTCAGGCATTAATCATGGTCCTAATCTGGGCAATGACGTGTTGTATTCTGGTACGGTATCTGCTGCCATGGAGGGGGTTTTATTGGGGATTCCTTCGGTCGCTTTTTCTCTGGTTGCAGACCATGGTTTTGATTTTACACACGCTGCTACATTTGCACGCCATCTGTGCAAAACGTTGCTCGCAAATCCATTGCCCGAAGCCATGTTGCTCAATGTGAATGTGCCAAAACGTGTCTCTTCATCTCGCATTATTGTGACTAAGTTGGGTCGTCATCAGTATTCTACCGACGCCGAAGAGCGAGTGGACCCTCGCGGGCAACCTTACTACTGGATTGGAGGCACTTGGAAAGGCTACGAGGATTTGCCGGGAACCGATTGCAAAGCCATCGCTGATGGTTTTATTTCCATGACTCCTTTGCAGATGGATCAGACCAATCAAGCCATGCTGCCATGGCTGCAAAAATTAGATGTCGCAGGTTGGGAAGCCAAATAGGTCGTGTTATAATAAAAATGGCCTAGGAGGTGCAACAATGGCGTCATCGCAAGAAAATCATTCCATTTCTTTTGCATGTAGTAGCTGTGGAGCTGTCAATCGTTTGGCTTCGCGCCGCGTGATGGAGCTCAAAAAATCCCCTCAGTGCGGTAAATGTGATGCGAGCCTGTTGAGCCTGTATGACAAGCCCCTTACGGGATTGCCGGCCAGTTGCTTTGTGCATCCGCTAGATCGAGATGCTTTAACGTCGCTGAAGCGCTTGCCTGGCGTGCAAACGTTGCTGCGCGGTGTTATTCGCCACAGCTTTGAGCTTGCGTTGCGATTGCACCATGAGGCCAGTTTCATTCGTGTGAGCAAATCCCAGCTTCCTAAAGTATGGGACCTATTTAGTTATGCTCATGCTCGCTTAGGGGTTTCGCAGTTGCCTGAGTTGTATGTTTATCAAAGTCCTGTACCCAATGCCTATACATTTGGTGTTGACCGTGCTGTGGTTGCCATTTCGACAGGCTGTTTGGATCTGTTAGATGAGGATGAATTGCTGTGTGTGTTAGGCCACGAGTTGGGTCATGTGCACGCCGATCACGTTTTGTATAAAACCTTGAGCCGTGTGTTGGGTTCTGTTGCAGGCGGCGTTGTACAAGCCACATTTGGATTGGGAGGCGTGGTGATTTATCCCATTCAAGCTGCCTTGTTGCGTTGGGATCGGGCCAGTGAATTGTCTGCCGATCGGGCAGCCTTGCTGGTCACTCGTCGCCCTGCAGTTGTATTAAGCACTCTCATGAAACTGGCAGGAGGCAGTGGGAAAATGTCTAAAAAGCTGCATTTAGATGCCTTTGTGCAGCAAGCCCATTCGTTTGAAAAAATGCAAGAAGAGGGTCCTTTGGGAAAGTATCTTGGTGTACTCAATGATCTGTTTCGAAGTCACCCCTACCCCATTTGGCGCGCCAAAGAGCTGCTGCGTTGGGTTTACAATGGGAATTTTCTCAACATTTTAGATGGCGATTACGACCCCATTGGTTTGCTGCCACCCAATACAGGTAAAGACCCTGACACAGATAAAGGCCAGACCTCAAATGAGCCACCTGTTCCTCCAGGCTTTGCGCAAGCATGGAACAATGTTCAGCAGTGGTATGACCAGCACTTCACGTTGCCTGAAGAGGAAAAAGGAAAAAAGAGCAAAAGTGCACGAAAACAGTAAAGCTTATGAGTTCCACACAAGAAAGATCCAGTAAAAACCAATCTGCTTACGATGCCTCTTCTATTAAAGTTCTTGAGGGCCTAGAAGCTGTCCGTAAGCGCCCAGGCATGTACATTGGCGACACAGACGATGGCTCTGGGTTGCATCATCTTGTGTACGAAGTGGTAGACAACGCCATTGATGAAGCCTTGGCAGGTCATTGCAATCACATTCACATCACACTGCATGACGATGCGAGTGTCTCTGTGCAAGACAATGGACGTGGCGTTCCCGTAGACATGCATGCTTCAGGCAAGCCTGCATGTGAAGTGATTTTGTGTGAACTACATGCCGGGGGCAAATTTGACCAAAATTCCTACAAAGTGTCGGGAGGGCTGCATGGAGTCGGTGTGAGTGTGGTCAACGCCTTGAGCACCAAACTGCTGTTGCGTGTAGACCGAGACGACAAGCGTTACGAGCAAACCTTTGGCCGAGGTGAACCCACCAGTAAGCTGGAGCATTTGGGGCAAGCCCAGGGGCGCGGCACGTTTATT
>JBCCES010000018.1:0-12032 GCA_039030115.1 Myxococcota bacterium | reverse complement strand
GCTTGTTGCGCCAATGCACGATAATCGACACCCTCAATAGACTGCATTAAGGCAAGGCGCCTCTCTTTTTTTGCAGACTTAGTACCCGCACACCCTACACACCACAGCGTCACCAGTGCCATCAACAACGACCTTGCTGTTCTTCTTGTCATGCTTAATTGCCCTTTTTTCATCTTATTGCTCCATTTCGTTCTGTTGTTGTGGTTCGGTAGGTTTTTGCTTAGCAGAAGCATCTGGCGTAGAAGATTCTTGCCCCGACTGTTGCGCATTGTCTTGTACGTCGTCCGCTGGTTCTTTTTCATCGGCCCCAGACTCTGTGACTCCTTGCTGCTGTTGAGAATCTTGCTCCTCTTTGGGAGCTTTCTCATCCGCTTTTTGCGTCTGCTCGTCTGAAGACTCCTTAGGGGGGGTAGGTGGCAGCCTCTCTCTATCAAAAAGGGCCATGACGCCCACTTTCGGGTACATCAACATCCCCGACGAAGGTACCACGCCTTCAGCAGCGATACCAGACACATAAATGTCATCAATTTGTGGATAACGCAACGTGCTAGCAGGCAAGACATATTCTCCAGGTCGCATCTTATGCAGGGTTGTTTGAACCTGCACAAGAAGCTGTTGGGCCTTTGGATCAGACAAACTGCCAGCTTGTTGCCGCGCTGTTTGATACAGTTGCAAGGCTTTCTCCTCTACAGGAGCTGCTTTTTCTGCCAATGCATTGAAGTACTCATCACAGCCAAATTCTGGATCGATGCGGCGCACCTCAATAGGGCAAGGAGCGTTGAACATGGATCGATACAACGATTCATATAGCCCACCAATGCGATGCAACGTTTTCGCACTCCAATAAGCGCTTTTATAGGTTGCGATAAAAGCCTTGTATATTTTTTCCAATTCAGCCAGCTTCTTTCCTTTTTCTGTCAATTGCTTGCCCTGCTTTTTCGCCCTTTTGGAATCGATTTTCATGCGTTGATAAGCTTGAAAACCAGGCTGCATTAAAATGAAGTCGGCCTGAGCTGCAAAATAGGATGCACGAGCAGAAGCAGCCATCGCCCCAGGGTTTGCCTTGTACAAAGCCACTGCTTTCTTGAAAGCCTGCATGCGTTTACGCTGGAAATCGCGACGTGTCTTCTTAGATTGCGTCTTTTGAGCAGAAACTTCATAAGAATCCGCCAATGTCACCATGGCCTCTACCACGTCGGGTTGCTTGGTGGCATCGGAACGATAACGACTAATAAACTTTTGCAACATGCCACGTTGTCCGGACAAATCTCCTGCCTTCGCCCGCAAATTAGCAGCTTTTAAATAGGCCCCCGGTGACTCTTGTCGATCGGGGAAACGCGTAGCAAATTGTAAAAATAGCGAGGCAGCTCCCAAAAATTGCCCATCAGCCTCTCGCAACACAGCAGCATTTAACAACGCGTCCCCTGCTTGGGTCGACTTGGGGTAATCTTTTGCTAAACGCAAATAACTTTTAGAAGCAATGTCAAAATCCAACCTTTTTTCTTGCCATAGGGCAACTTGAAACAGAGCCGGCAAAGCGTATTGGCTTTTGGGGTGCTCTCGGAACACACGTTCATAAGTAGCAATAGCCTGCTCAGACCGACCCGCTTCACCTAACGCCACAGCCATGTTGTACAAAGCAAGATCTGTGTATTCCCCTACAGCACCAATTTGTAACAACTGGTTGTAAAGATCCGCAGCCTCGGCAAAGTGCTCCTTTGCCTCCGAGAGTCTTCCTGCCTCTTTAGCGGTACGAGCTTGATCAATCAGCTGGGCTGCCAGTTTAAACCGCGCACGCAACTCAATGCGTTCGTATTGCGTGGCGTGTCCACCAATGTTTTGCCGAGCATACAGGTTAGCCAGCGCAATCACTTCGCGCCATTGTTCAACGGCAGCCTTTTCATTGACGAACAGGCTAGCCACAGCGTGGGCAGCTTGCGTGTCGGGATAATTGCGAAGAACCAAAGCCAATCGACGACGAGCTTCTTGTTCGTAACCATAAACGTAATAGATAGCACCCGTGTAAAACAAGACGTCGGCTGTTCGCTCAAAATCGGGATAACGGCGCAATACTTCATCTACAGCCTCAATGTACAAAGCGCGCAATTGAGGAATCTTCCGTTGTGTTGGTGATCGCTTATCGGGTCCCAAGGACGACACATCCAACACTTCTAACTTCCCTCTTTTTTCTTGAAATTCAATGGCTTGTTGATAAGCAAAAACCACATTGACATATGCTTGTTTTTTGTATTTTGTTTTCCAAAGCCAATTTTGTAATTGCTTATATAAATTAATACTATTGCCAAACAGACCCATCTCTAAGGTCACTTCAGCCAGGTAGAAAATGGCTTGATCCACATCCGACCACTCGGGGTACAAATTCAGATAACGAATGTACAAACGAGCTGCCTGTTCGTAGTGGGTGTGGGCAATTGCCGTTTTAGATTGATCTCGGTATTGATTACCCTGTTCATGTTCGTACACAGCAACAGCCAACATAACGTCACGAACCCATAGCCGTGTCTTTTCTATCAGATCTTCATGTGCAGCATGTCGCAACATCCATGTGCCATTAGGGCCAAACTGCTGCACCAATTGCTGCCGCAACTGCATGGCCTCTTCTGGAGTATCTCCCTCGTCTAACACTTGCAAAAGTCGGGCATACAGATCAGGAACACTCTCATGCATGGGATCCTGCTTCAAAAGGGTGCGGAATGTAGAAAGAGCAGCTTGACTTTCTGCACCCTTTGCCATTGTGTCGCCCAAATGCATAAAAATGACACGGGTGTAAGGGCGTGGTCTCGAGCCAAAATATTTTTTCATCCGGTCAACAACAACGACTTGCGAACCTTTTGGGAAACCTTTTTTATCGCGAACAACACGACTACCCGCTTTGGTCAATTCTGACGCTTGCTGCTCAACAAAACTGTTTACAATATAACGAATGGCCTCTTTAGCCAAGGGAGATTCCCTTCTGGATTCCTCTTCCCAAAGACTATCTAATAATCTCATAAAGGCTTCAACAGCACTTAGGTACTTACCATTTAAATAATGAGACCATGCCAATTTGTAGAGTGCCCTTTCGTAAAAAGGCGATTGCGGATCGGAAATTTGGCCATAAGACTGGGCGGCCTCTGGCCAAAAATCGTCATCAAAATCGTAATCGCCCAGGCGAAACAAAGTTTCGTCTCGAAAAACACTCTTTGGATACTTCCGAACTAATTTGCGCCATTCATCAACAGCATCCTCAAAATATCCTTGCAAATAGTAGCAAATCCCCAATAAGTAAAGAGCAGCATCGGTATATTTATAAGAAGGATATTGCTCAAGCAATTGTTCTAACACCGAGATACTACGCCCGAAGTCTTGCTCAGGCATGAGCAAATCATCTGCTTGCTGACCCTTAGGAATATTCTCCAATTGCTTGGCAAAACGTTCCATGTTAGCTAAATGTTCACTTTCATCTTGCTCAAAATAGAGTTGACCCAACCGCAGCAACACACCAGGGGTAATCTGAGGATGGGGAGGGTAAGATCGTAAGGCCTCCAGCTCCTTGAGTGCTTTTATGCGAACGTGTTGTTCACCACGAGTCATATCTCCAAGCAAAGGATTGAAAATCGCATCGACACCTTGCTGTCGATGTTCTAACAATTCCTGTTGCATCTCTTCTAGAACTTGTCGCAAACGCTGACGCCGTTGCTCAAACGCAGCCGCTCGCTCTTTCAATTTTTCCTGAAGTTTGACCAAGGGCTGCAGACGAACCAAATGAGGCGGGCGCTCATCAGGCAAACGACCTTTTTCTGCCTCTGCAGCGCTTACATTTGCAGAATCTTTCGCTTGTGTTGAAAGCGATAAAAACCAAACAGCACTGAATACAAAAGCTGCGGACAAACGAATAAAATGCATCAATTACACCTCTCCAAATAAATTATTGCTTCGCTGCACAGCGGTTGCTCTTTGTTTTTGAACAGCATTCATCTTGCGTTGCCAATGTTTCCTATCAGCAATCTGTAAGTGCATCATTCCTACACGCGCCCAACGAAGCAACCTACCAAGATCTCTTCGCAACACAGGAGCCCAAGCCATATGTACGCCCCTTTCGATTGCCCGCGTGCGCCCAAGGAGTTTGTGATATTGTGGCGAAACTTGTTTTTTCGATTGTTGACCAACACCTTTTTGCAGCTCCTGCACAGCACGGTACTGCCCAGCAATATGAGCTGGGGGAGAAAACAGACGGCTTTCACGTAATTGTTTAACTGCAATAGACTGCTGAGACGCTTTAGCTAGATTTCTATAGATGGGTCGATATGTATTTAAAACAGCTTCGTAAATGGCCTGCGCCCGAGTTCGCAAGCCCTGTTTACGTGCAATATCTGCCAAAAGAATCTGCACCCTAGGGTGTTTGTACTCTACCGGGTAACCATTCTGCAGCTTGTGCAAAAACCCTGCTGCTGCAGTGTAGTGTTTGCGAGCAGGTCCCGCTTGGCGGCCTCGAGCAGCCTCGTCGCCCAAAGCATGAAACGCCAAAGCTTGCTCATACAGCGCCCATGCGTATTGAGAAGAATCGCCAGCAACACGTTCATAAAACGTGATGGCCTCCTTCCATTTTCCCTGACGATACAACAAACGAGCCAAAGCAAGCAGAGCTTTCTCATGAACAGCACGATGAATTCCGGCCCGACTGTGCTGAACAATTTGATCAAACTGTCCCATGGCTGCTCGCCAATTTTTCAAACGCACGTAAATGGTTCCCATCAGGTACCTTGCTCGATGAAAATAGACGCTTGTTTCAGCAACAGCAGCCAAATGCTGCAATGCCTGATTGTTTTGACCCAAATGAAACGCGGCCTTGCCTTGTAAATAACGCAACAAGTTGGGGATAGACTGCGTTTGTTTAGCATAGGCTACGTAAAAAGAAGAAACCTGCTGCCACTGACCCAATGCATCAGCCATTTGCATTAAACGCACCCAAGCAATCTCAGACAATTCAGCTTGACGTTTTACCGATGCACTCTGTTGAGTAAGGCTTTCATACAAGGGCCAAGCTAACAAAAACTGCTTTTGTTGCCACGCTGCTTCAGCAACCAAAAAAGTCGCACGCACCTTTTGATCCGCAGGCATATTGGGTCTGTTTAAAAACCGATGCAATACCTCCACAACACCTTTATAATCTTGAGCTTCAAAACGAATGGTCGCCTCTTGCAGGAGGCGCTGCATTCGGCTTTGCAAAGAAACTGGCTTGCCTTTGCTGTTTACTTTTGCTGTGCTTGGTGACTGCACGACCTGAAAGCCAGGAGCACAAGCACACAAAAAACAGATCGCACATGCCAATAAAACGTGCGTAAAAAGCCCTGGCACACGCGCACTGCACGTGTCCAACTCATGCGGCATGGCTACAACTGCTCCCCTGGCGAAGACCCTTGCGTCTCTGAAGAGCCTGCGCTTGCACCTTGTTGTTGATTTTGTCTCTTCCCCTCCCGCTGCTTAGCCTTAAAGTAAGCAGCAGATTTACAAGTATCCACAAGCTCAATTTCCTTTGTATTAACCGATGCTTGAGAAATCTCCATGCGCACCGATGGGGTTTTTTCTACCGTAAAAGAAGCGGGCTCTCCCAAAAAAGCCGTAAGCCGCACAGGCGTTGTCGCATTGGCAGCCAATTGGATCTTGCGTTCGAAATTCAAAGCAAACTGATGCTGCCCTAAATAGCCGTAATTTTTTTCTTGCCCCTGATATGTGACCTGCACTTGCAGTTGCTGATCCTTCCCCGGTAAAACAGGGCCACGAAATAGCACCCCTGTTTGCGCTGCCTCTTTAGGTCGTAAGTAATCTTTTAAAGGAATACCGTTCAAGCGCACCTCAAAGCCGATGAGTTTATACTCTGGCGGCATACTGTTTTGTACTGACACCTCCAATCCAGCCTCGTTCAGCACGTCCTTCAAATTCACAATAGGAAGTCCTTTGACCTGATTAGGTTGCGTTTGCATGACAAACTGAACAGCCTGTACATCTCCAGATTTCCCCCCTTGCGCAGGCAAGTGCTCCTGCGTAAATCCAACGGATCGCAATACAAGGGTTTGCCCCTCTTGCATGCGAAAGGATTGTTCACCATACATCTGCACTCGATATCCTGTTTTGTAGGGAAAAGGCCTTTGCTTCACAAGGTAGTCAAGACGAACCTTCAATGTATGGCAATCGGGAGAAACAGCCCCCTCAAATAGTGGGCCAACTTGCGGACTAGAGGCATTTGATCCACGACGGTACTCGGCAATTTTATGTCCATCCAAAAAATATTCTGCCTTCTCCAGCTGATATCCTTGGCGTTGCATGCTGTTTTCGCCAAAGATGACCAATCGTGCATCTGTTTCATAAAAAGCCGCCACATTATCACCTAAATGTTTCAAACGCCTATGCACATGAGCCATGTCCTGGATCTGCTTACGCACCTGTTCTCTCAAGCTTAAGACACCATACAAAGCAAACTTTTCCATGGGAGGAATGCCCAGCTGAGAATCAATCTTTGGCAACGATGAGACAGACTCATCGATAGCTTCCTGTTTTTGTTCTGCCCCATCTTGTTGCTTGGCAACGTTTTCTTCCGTTACATCTGTTTCGGACGGCTTTTGCTCGCCGTCGGTTTCCTGCTTGGCCTGCTGTGCAGGCACATCTGTTTTAGACGTTTCATTGGCAGATTGTGTGACAGGCTCCTTTGAATCAGGTTGCTGCTGCTTTGTAGTACCTTCTTCTTCCTTTTTTGACTGAACCGTCTCTTGCTTCGTCGTATTAGCCTCTTGCCCCCAGGCCCAGGTGCCTTGCACAACAGACATTCCCAGCAACATGATTGAAAATTTCATAGTCCTGGCATGGCCTCTCATCGTTTTTCTCCCCCGCTTATACCTACAGTACTCCTACCAAGTATAACTGACATGACAGCAATAATGCGAGCATAGCTACTCTGCCAAATCACTTCTTCCAGCAACTTCCCACCTAAACTAACAAGAACTAGCAACCAAAAACACACCACTTAAAAAATAAAACTCATAAACAGGCACATTTATTCGGCACATCCCTAAACAAAAACTACAAAAATCACCAATGTATTCGCGTTTACATGGGGAATAACATCCAACAGTGTGTGAATCTGCCGCAGGGAGTGCCCTGTTTGCGCAGGCCTGCTGGCAATGGGGGAATTTTGCTGCCCACCGCAGCCACCCAGCATAAAAAACAGACCCAAGCATAAGTAAGCCCCTAAGAAACAATCTATTTTCTTACCTTTCATCATTTTAATCCCAAAATTTTCAATACACTGTTTTTTTACAACAAAAAAGCAACAAAATCAACAGACGAAGCCCAAAAACAAAATGTCACAAAGGGAAATCAACGACAAAAAAGAGCTTGACAACTTTTGTCATTTCTTTAAAATGGATTATATATTGTATAGAATGGATGTTTCATTGAATAGAAAATTATTTTACACTGTTTTCCTTTTATGCTTTGGTTGCACCAAAGAACCAACTGCTACCCTTTCACCACAAAATGCAATCCCTACATATGCGCAACCCACAAACAGATCTTCCCCTCAAGAGATCCCTCCTTCATCCAAATTCAACGATCCAAGATCTCATTTTCAGACACAACAAGGTCCACAAAACGAAGAAGACAACGAGGATTCTTACGACGACGACTCTCAACGGCAAGACGTCACTGGGCTCACCCGACAAGAGGGTGTGCAACTTGAGACCCCTTACCCAAAAGAATACTTTACTGCCCTGCCCCGCACCCAACTCACCAATTTTTCGAACCCAGCTGTCCGCGTGATCAAACCCCAACAGGTACGAGCACGGGTTCACGTGGCACTGATTCCGCTACACCCCACAACAAACCAGCCTTTCAATAGCTTCGACGACTTTTTAAACACAGCTTCTGTTTCAGGGGCATGGTCTCAACAACTGCTTGCTGTTGTTGCACGCATTGCAGATACCTACCAATTGACACACAATCATTTAGGTTACCGCTTAGGGGTAGACAACCTGAGCAATCCTCTGACCATTCACATGTACGGTGGCGAACCCCTCAACAAAACCCTGCTACGCCAAAACGAAGGTGGGCATGGTCCTTTTGTAGGCACACGATTTACATTGGCTTACAACCAAATTGGCGGACCCTACGGGAAACAATTTGCAGAATACTTCAATGGAAACACAATCGACGCTACAAATGCCAAGCTCATCGCCCATAACCAGTATGCATTGTCTTTTCCCGATCGTTCACCACAACTGGGCACTCATGTGCTGGTCATTCCCGCAGGGCCATTTATTTCCAGTTACGGTTTTTCCAAAAAGGCAACAGCACAGCAAGTGCAAGGACTCTTTGCTGTCATGCAAAACACCATTCAACAAAAAGGTCTTATAGGAACACCCTATCGTGTTGTCACAAACACAGGTAAAGATGCAAACCACACGGTTCCCCACTTTCACGTACATATCGGTCGCGATGCCACTGCCCTAGCGCCCCTTGTGCTTGCCTGGAATAAACACAGCTTATTTGCAATACCTCCACAGCATGCCTTGGGATTTGTAGACAGCTCTACAATGGTTTTTCAGCACAAAAACGCTGTGGATAAAGCCGGTTTGCGCACACAATTTGCTCAACGCGCCACAACACACAACGTTCACAACGTTGCGTCGATTAAGCAAGTTCTTAAAATCGTTTCGCAACATAAACCCAGACATGTGCTGTTCGTCACCGACAATCGGTCCGTTGCTATTCGAGCCTGGCAAAAACTTAAACAATCGGGAGCCGCTCAATCACTCACCGCCTGGGTGCAATGAAATAAAATATCTTGGCAGGCACGTTGATACTAATAAAGAGACCAGGCATAAATATGAAAAAATTCTTGCAGCTAGCTTGTCTAACAGCAACCTGTGCCGTAGGTGGATGTGGTGAAACCAACAACGGCACAAGTAGTGGCAACGATGTCGGTACTCAAACGGGACAAAATGATCATACACATGCAACGGGGGACAGTGATCATACACACACAGCTGATTGCTCGAAATCGTTTGCAATAAACGACAAAACATACGGCACCCAAGTTCAATTTTCGGTAGAGGGCAATACAAGAACAATTACATCTAATGGCTTGCCAAACCATAACGCAGACTTCCCCAATGCCGGAAACCCCAACAAGGTCTCACAACAAAATTACAACTACACGCTACCGACAACTCCACAAAAAAATAGTCAACCAAACTACTTCTCTCTTCCGCAACCCTTTGGGATTATGTGTAATGGTGTCTTAGCGGATCCACTCGCAGCCGAATTTTACCAAAGCGGCGGTCAGCAAGATAGAAATTGGCAATTAGCACCCAAGGAAGGGATCTTAGGGATTGATGACTCCAAAGGGCATGTGCAACCCGACGGCTCCTTTCACTATCACGTGCCCCCTCCATTTGTATCCAAGTCACCCACGAAACCACAGCTGGCTGGTTGGGCAGGTGATGGATTCCCCATTTACGGACCCATAGGTTACCAAGATCCCAACAATCCCAATTCTGGTTTGGTTGAGCTCAAGTCATCTTACCGTTTAAAGCAGGGCACACGACCCAACGGCCCTGGTGGAAACTACGACGGCACATACATGCAAGACTATGAATATGTCACGGGTCACGGTGATGTAGATGAATGCAACGGTAGAAAGGGTGTCACACCTGAGTTTCCCAAAGGCACATATTATTATGTTTTGACCCATGAATATCCTCACATACCCATCTGTTTTTACGGCAATATCGCCGAATCTTTCAAAAAAACAGGGGGGCCAGGGACGAGAAGAAGGCGACCTACTCCCCTGGGTGGCATGCCGCCGTTATAACCTATCGCCAATCTGCAAAATAACCATACAGATATCAACAAACTCCTGTATGCAGGTGGATCTAGCACGCTTTCTATACTAGGCCGCGAACAAAAAGATGCTACAATTTCTACCATGCGCTTTTTTAACACGGCTGGGCCACTCAACCCAGCCAAGCATTACTGTCTCGATCCCCTGTCTCGCTGGGATTTGGCCGAGGTGTTGGGGCACATCGAGCAAGAAAAATACTTCTTGGTCCATGCACCGCGACAAACGGGCAAAACGACTTGTTTGCAAGCGTTGGTCCACTACCTCAACAAAACAAAATCACTGCATTGTGTGTATGTATCTGCTGAGCAGGGCCAAGCCGCTCGTCAAGATATCGACAAGGGAGTTTGGTCGTTGTTAGGAGAGATCGCGCTGTCCGCTTCGTTGCAGCTGCAGGATGATTTTGTAGCACAGCAAGGTCGCAAGATTTTTGAAGAAGCGGGTGCAGCCAATGCGTTGCGCAACCTGTTGACAAAGTGGTGTTTGCATGTAGATCGACCAATTGTTCTGTTGGTAGATGAAATCGATGCTTTGGTCGGCAATACACTGATTTCTATGCTGCGTCAGTTACGGGCAGGCTACTGTGCACGAAATATGATCCCATTTCCCCAAAGCGTTGTGTTGTGCGGCATGCGTCACCTGCGCGACTACCGCATGGAATTGGGTGATGAGGGCAAACAGGTGCTGTCTGAAGCCAGTCCTTTCAACATTAACTCCGAGTCGCTGCGCTTGGGCGATTTCTCGCTACAAGATGTACAAACTCTCTATGCGCAGCATACGCAAGAGACAGGGCAACAATTTGAACAGGGCGTGTGTGAACGGGTGTTTGAGCTCACACAGGGCCAGCCGTGGTTGGTGAATGCATTGGCTTACGATGTCTGTTTTCGTAGCAAAGCAGGACAGGATCGCAGTAAAAACATTTGCGTGGGTGACATCGACGCTGCGAAAGAGCAGCTCATTCAGCGCCGCGAGACCCATTTGGATCAACTCATGGCTAAGCTTAAACAGGAGCGCGTACGACGGGTGATGCAGCCTTTCTTGCTGGGTGAGACACAACCGATTCCTTATGAAGACGTCGAATATGTGGTGGATTTGGGACTGTTGCATCAAGGCACGAGCGGGGGACTTTTTCTCTCCAACCCCATCTACGCCGAACTGATCCCCCGGGCGATGACGTGGGATTTTCAAAATGCCATTCCCCTACAACGTCCTGCGTACGTGGACCAAGAGGATCAATTATGTGTTGCCTGGTTGATGACAGAATTTCAGCAATTCTTTCGCGAAAATTCTGATAGCTGGCTAGAGCAATTCCAGTATAAAGAAGCGGGACCGCATCTAATTTTACAAGCGTTTTTGCAGCGTGTGATCAACGGCGGCGGATCCATTCACCGCGAGTATGCACTGGGCCGGGGGCGAACCGATTTACTGGTAACCTGGCCGTCGCAAAGCGAGTCTGCTATTGTCCCAAGCGACTCACAAAGCAATGTGTCAAGCCAGCAGTGTGCACAGTACCAGCACAAGCAGTGTCAGAGAATTGTATTGGAGCTTAAGTTGGTGCGAACAAAAGATGGTTTTGACCGGAGACTACGAGAGGGCATTGAACAAACTGCCCAATACATGGATACCTGCGATGCTACCGAAGGCCACTTGCTCCTCTTCGATCGCCGCGCGGGCAAAAGTTGGGACGAGCGCATTTGGTTGCGGCAAGAAACATCTCCTGATGGCAAAGAAATCACTGTTTGGGGGCTGTAGGTGCACCTGTGTGGTTTTAAGCTACACCAAGTGTTTTTTTTGCCGCACCAGAACCCATTTGAACGCTATAGGCCCAATGAGCTCATTAATGCCCACAACAGCAATTGCCAACATGGCTACTTGCTGCCCACTGGCACCCAACTGCTGGGCAACCAAGTTGGCCATCCCTAATGTAACCCCTGCTTGAGAAATAAACGCCGCATGGGATCGGGTTCGCCAAGCTGGGGGATCTTGTGCCATGAAATGCCCCCAATAAGATGCTCCAAATGTGACTAATATACGCGTACTTGCCAAGGCTAACGCAAAAGGCCAAAGGGTCACCAAAGCTTCCAAATCCAAAGAAGCTCCTGCCGTTGCAAAAAACAGAATCATCACTCCAAAGGAG
>JBCCES010000017.1:0-12053 GCA_039030115.1 Myxococcota bacterium | reverse complement strand
GAAAAAAAGCATGTGCAATACGTTCACGTTGTTTGGTAAATTTTAACCCTTCTTGCTGCACAAACGATTGCCATCGTCTCATGAAATCTTGGGGATTGGCTGTGTTTGAATCCATCGGTTTTCTTTGCAGTTTAGCAGATTGTGTTTTGAGGTATGAAGGGAGATTTTTCTTTCTATTTCGACCGGTCAGTGCAAGGGAATCATCTAGACCAGCTGCACGCAGAACAGATTGCTCATGCTTGAGTTGCCGTAAGGCAGATTCATCTCCTTGTTCATGGTCAAAACCAAGCAAATGGGCTGCTGCATGAGCAGCTAAAACAGCAATCTCTTCGGATAACGTGTGCCCTAATTGTTGAGCTTGTCTAGCAGCCACATGGGGACAAATCAAAATATCTCCCAAGACATGGCAAACGTTTGAAGCATCTGTTTGCGTTGTTGCGCACAGCGATAAAACATCGGTGCTGCAATCAACATGACGCCACTGTTTATTGAGTTGCCGCATGCGGTTCTCGGAAACAAACGTGACAAACAACCACGATGGAGGCAATTGCGCACAAGCAAGCACACGCCTGACCTGTTTCAATATCTCCTTGCGCTGTGATGCGGGAACAAGCTCTTCTCCCTCAATCACAACGCGAACTGTTTTGAGCTGGGATCGCATGACTTTAGTTCGAATCCAACATGGCAATGGCGCGTAATCGAGCGCTGCGAGCACGCGGGTTGTTTTGCACTTCTTGCTCTTGGGGTCGCAGTGGTTTACGGCATAACAATTGCCACATAGGATTACCATGTTGAGTTTTACGGGCACCTTGGGCAAATGCAAGCTTGATGAGGCGATCTTCTGCACTGTGAAAAGCAATAAAGACAGCGCGGCCAGTGGGGGCTAACAGCTGTGGTAGTGCATGTAAAAGCTTGTTCAGTTCATCTAGCTCGTTATTGATGAAGATGCGAATTGCTTGAAACGTGCGTGTGGCGGGGTGAATGCGACCTGACTTGTGGCTGAGGGCTTTGCTGACGAGTTGGGCCAGTGCTTTGGTTGAATTGGGCAAAGGGCGCCGCTCGCAAATCCGTCGTGCAATGCGTCTGCTGTAACGCTCGCCACCATAATAAAACAAGCAGTCAGCAAGTTCTTGTTGATTGCATTGTGATAACCACTGGTGTGCTGTGAGGGTTTGTGACGGATCCATACGCATGTCTAAGGGGCCGTCGTGTTGAAACGAAAACCCCCTTTGTGGGGTATCTAGTTGCATGGAAGAGACACCTAAATCGCACAGCAGGCCATCTAATTTGGGGAACTTGAGAGAGGTCAACATGTCTGGCAACTGTGAAAAAGGTGCGCGGTGCAACACAACACGAGGAGCGAATTCCTGTGCAACCCCTGCAGCGGCATCGGCTTTGTGGGCGCGTTCATCTCGATCCAATGCCAACACCCGTCCTTGTTCGCCCACTGCTTGTGCCAACAGTCGCAAATGACCTCCTGCTCCTGCTGTAACATCGGCCGCTGTATCTCCTGGTTTTAAGTTTAGTAGATGAAGGACCTGCTCAGGCATCACAGGTTGATGTAAGTGTTGGGTGGACACAAATTTACAATTGAATCAACAAACCAAATGTAGCCATGAGGGGAATGGACGCGCCAAACATCCCTTTGGGAGACAACAAGGGCCCCCCCATGCCGAAGTTATCAATTTGCGCATAAGAGAGTTCTGTTTTGAGATAGACGTGGCGATACACCCCTGTTGCTTGGGCCCTTGTAGAAACACCAGGTTGCAGACCATCTAGTAAAAACAGGAGTCCAAATGCCGCATCCCAACCCAGCACAAAACCGGCTGGATGTTGCCCATGTCGATCTAAGCGGCCATCAAAAGTGAACACATAACCCATGGCAACAAATCCAGCTCGCACATAAGGGGCCAAAGGAACCACATGCACATAAGGATCAAACACATAGGTCAGTTGAGGGCGTATTTGATAGAGGTGCAGTTGCAGTTTCACTTGCGATTGCTCACCGTTTTCTTTGCGTGCGTAGCCAGATGCCCATGTGTAGTTTAAAGCAGGCCCTAATTGAATGCTGCCGTAGCCGTCAAATAGATGTACGTTAGCTTCTATGCCCATTAGGGGAAGCCACGGGCCACCGGAGGATTTGCCAAAGAATTTACCATACACAGGAGTTGTCAACTTGCGATCCATGTCGGGTTTGTAGGGACTGCCGTTGACGCCAAAACTCACTTGCCCTGGCGCTGCTTGGATGGGGAAAGAGGTAAGGAATACAACAGTCAAAAACCCGATGCCTGAACTGATTCCAAGAAAAACATGTGGCCAGGGTTTGCATGTAGAAGCATTTTTTGTTTGCGTGGGTTTCCGTTTGTCTCGTCGCCGTTGCATGCCCATGCGATAAAGGGCCCAAAGCAGCCATATAGGGCCTCCCAAGCCAAAAGAAGAACAATTCATTCCCAAGGGATTGCGTTTCCAATCTGCTTCTCCCAAGGCTGTTTGTAGTTCCGATGGTGTTCCCTTAACAGTTTTGCTCCAGCCCGATTGATTATTTGATTTGTCTGTAACTTGCACTTTAAACCCATATTCCACGCCGTTTTCTAGGCCAGTTACTGTAACAGAACTGTCTGTTATGCTGAGATCCTGTGGCTTTACGGGGCAATCATTTTCTTGCTCAAGTTGCTTAAACAGACTGTCTTGTGTAGCGATATAACAAACCTTTGCCGTGTTGAGACTGTTAGGGTTTTTATTGTCCACTTTCAGCACAAGTTTGACCTCTTGTTCTCCTTCTACGACCTCGATACTAGGAGCATTGGGCTCGACTGTGTCGTATTCAAAGGGAATTTGAGCGATGAGAGTTTTTTTGTCGTCGGCATACAGACATAACAATCCTTCACTGCCTTTAGCGGAAGCGGACTTGCAAATCTCTTCGAGTAGGCGAAAGTTTTCTATGGAATCTACCGGTTTGGTGTCAGAGGGACTGCAAGTCAGTTTTTTGCTGCTTGAAGTATCTTTCTTTTTTATTGAGTAGTGTTCAATTTTGTCTGAGTTCTTCTCGACTTTTATTTTGAGAGTTTTTGCGGTGTCTTCGCAGTCCTTTGCTCCAAAACCTTTGCGCGTGTTGCCGTCTGCGTCGACAAAGGAGCCCTCTTGTGTGCCTTGCAAGGCTGCAGAAGGATGGGCTGCAAAAATACACATAAGTAACCTACCGGTCAGCCAACCTGTTTTTGTCTGATTCACCATCGTTCTTTCTCCCATTTTTATGCAGTCCAATGTTGCTCGCAAAGCAGCCTCGCTGTTTGTACAGCGTTGACGGCAGCGCCCACCCGTATGTTATCGCTGCACAGCCACAAGACCAAGCCGTTTTTTACAGAGCGATCCAATCGAATGCGACCTACAGCAACGGTGTCCGACCCCGCGACGTGTGCGGGAGTGGGGTAAGAGGAGGTGTTGCTGTGAAACAGACGCATTCCAGGGGATGCTTCAAGCAGCTGGACTGCTCGCTTCACACACATAGGTTGAGCAAATTCCACGTGCACTGCTGCAGCATGCCCATGCAGTACCGGGACGCGTACGCAGGTAGCCTCCATGGACAGTTGAGGTTCCTCTAAAATTTTACGACATTCCAATACGATTTTATCCTCTTCTGCACTGCTTCCCGCTTCGCTTAGTTTTCCTGATTCAGGGATGCAAGGCAAGACATTAAATGCCAATTGCTTTGCCCAATCCATGGATTGCGGCGGTTTGTTTTGCAGGAGTTCTTGGGTTTGTTGTTGCAGTTGTTGTATCCCCTGTTTACCCAATCCAGACGCTGCTTGATAAGAGCAAACCACAACCCGCTTTAGGCAAGAATCCTGTCGCAGCGCGTGCAACACACGAACCAAAGGAATCACAACGCAGTTGGGGCTTGCAACGATGTGGCGTGCCCGCCAACCAGACAAAATTGCTGGGTTGACTTCGGGAACAACCAAGGGAACATCTTCGTGCATGCGATGAGCGCTGGATTTATCAATACAAACAGCGCCGGCCGCAATTGCTTGAGGGCAGTATTGGCGTGCAACTTCATGATTCACAGCGAAGAAAGCCACCTGCACTCCTTCGAAAGCATTGGGAGAAATAGGTTGTACATCGATTTTTTCATGACCTGTGTCTAGTTGATGATGAGTCGATCGCGTGGATGCAAAGGCACGCACAGACGCTGCGGGAAAACTCAGCTCGCGCAAAGACTCCAGCACTTGCTGACCTACCATGCCGCTGGCACCCACAACCGCAACGTGAAACTGTTTTTTCATGGGGGCTTACAACATCCTGCTGCCGGTTGATAACCTACCTTAAACTCACTTTAGCATGACAAAACCGAGGCTTTGATGCAAGGGTTTTGTTTTTCATCTATTTTTGGATTGGGTTGATTAACGAAATGACCTTTGAAGGTTTATATTTGGTCGTTAAACAGGTTTGAGATACGAAGACATAACAGTTCGTTTTTTACCGTCAATGTCAAATTGAACGTGTGTGCACGAAGCTCCTCCTATTTGATTTGCTTGCCCGATGACGGTTCCTTCCCCAAAGGCGTTGTGCCATACCCGGCATCCTGATTGAGGAGTGTGTTGTCCGTATGCATCATCCATGCTTTGTGACGAGCTGGGCATAAAACTATTTTTTTGCATGTTGTAAGAATCGTTTGGTAAATCCCCCTGTGTGTATTGAGAAGGGATGTCACGTAGAAAACGACTGGGAAATCGATTTTGGGCACTGCCGTGGATCAGGCGTCTTCGGGCGTGCATTAAGGTTAAATGGTTCTTCGCTCGTGTAATTCCCACGTAGGTCAGTCGTCTCTCTTCTTGTAAAGCTTGAGAATGATGGCCTTGTGCAATGGCATGGCTGTGGGGAAGGACATACTCTTCCATGGCAGGCATAAAAACAACGGGGAATTCCAAGCCTTTTGCTGCATGCAGTGTCATGAGCCATAAAGCGCCTGTTTTGCTTTTTTCACCGACTTCGTCGTTATTAGACAACAAAGCTGCTGTTTCTAGAAAGCCTTGAGCATTAATGGATTGTGAGGTTTCAGGAGCGCATTGTACATATTGTTTAGCGGCTTCCAACAACTGGTGGATATTTTCCATTCTTTCTAAGTTCTCTTCGCTTTCATCTTGCTGTAGCCGTGTTGCAATCCCACTGATTTCAGTGGCGAGTACGACAGCATCGTGAGCATTGATTTTGGCCGTTCCCGTGTGTTGATCTTGGGTTGCTTGTCTGCCCAGTTGGATCAATTCATTGGTGAAACGCAGCAAACTATTGGCGGCTTTGCGAGAAATGCTACATTGAGCGAGAGCTGTTTCGTCCATCGTGAGTTGCGTCATGGAGACGCCTCGTTCGCGGGCATGAGATTGCACTTTTTGCACCGTTTTTGTGCCGATGCCTCTTGGTATGGCTGCGAGAGCACGTAAATAATCTATTTCGCTATTGAGGTTCAAGGCAGCGCGCAGAGTGGCCAGGATATCTTTAATTTCCCTGCGCTCATAAAACCGTGTGCCCCCAACTAATTTGTAGGGAATTTGTGCTCGGTAAAAAGCTTCTTCGAAAGGACGCGACAACATGTTTGTGCGTAACAATACAGCTATATTGCTCAGGGTATAGCCTGTTTGCATAAACTGTTCAATGCGACGAACAACCTCTTGGGCTTCATGTCGATCGTCTAGTGCAGTCACAATTTCTACTTTTTCTCCTGGCCCGCAAACACCCTTAAGTGTCTTTTTAATACGGTTTTCGTTGCGAGCAATTACGCTGTTTGCAACTTGTAAAATGTGTTCACCTGAGCGATAATTGGTTTGCAGTTTAACAAGTTTGGAGTTGGGCATTTGTTCTAAAAATTGTTGCATACTATTGGATAACGCACCGCGAAAACTGTAGATCGATTGATCATCATCCCCCACAACAGCAACAGTTTTCATGAGAGAGCCTAGGGTCAGCACAATATTTGCCTGGATGTGATTGGTGTCTTGATATTCGTCTACAAGAAGATGTTGGATGCAATTGGCTACATCTTGTTTCCCTTGTTCGTGCTGTAGCAAACGCTGCCATCCATCAAGAAGTCCATTGAAATCCAATGCGCCTATATCGGCTAGCCTTTGGCAGTACGTGTGGTAAATTTGAAATCCACGTTGCTTGGCTTCGTCTCGATCGTGTTGCAGATCAATTTGCTGAGGTTGCTGTCCTTGATTACGCCAGCGAGTGATGTGTTTCGCGCACATTTTAAATTCATCTAAAGACATTCCAAACATCTCGTTGCTGATTTGTCGCATGCAGCGTTTACTGTCGTCTTCATCGTAGATTAAAAAGGAGGGTTGAATTCCAATTAGATTGCCCCAACGGCGCAAGGCGCGAGCCGCAATGGAGTGGAATGTTCCCAGCCAAAGTTTATGAGCTGTCCCGGGGAGAAGTTGTTCAATTCTTTCGCGCATTTCGCGAGCTGCTTTGTTTGTAAATGTAACGCCTAAAATACTGTCGGGGTTTACTTTGCGAGTATAAATTAAGTGGTGGATGCGGTATACCACTGTGCGGGTTTTCCCTGTTCCTGCTGCGGCTAAGACACATACAGGAGTATTACATGACAATACGGCTTGTTTTTGTTCGGAATTTAACATTTTGACTCCTGATCCATGCTGTCACGACATGCAAGCAAGTGCAAGAATTTATTTTGATCCAGTTTATTGTTGACGAATTCTTAAAATCAAATAAGATGATTCTTTACAGGGGGTAGTTCCCTCAAAAGGACATAAAGTGCAACTTCAAACATGTGTCGTGTTAACGACATGTTGAAACGGGTTGTGAAAAAAGGAGAGGATCGAAGAATGCTACAAAAGCCAAAACGAAAAAGGTCTAGTTTGTCTTTTAAAGATGTGCAGATTGGATATCTGATGAACGGCGTTTCGTACGTTGAGCAGATTCATAAAAATGGGAAAGCTTCCCCTGCCATCATTCGACGCGCCTATGTTCATCTACATGGCACAGGCAGCCGAGGAGCTACGACTCTTGGCAAATGGATTCAAGACAATTTAGGAGGAATTGGCACAAGGGGACGTTCGTCTCCTCGGGCAGGCCAACAAAGGTCTTATAAAGTACAAGAAATCAAAACAGGAGATCCTTTCTTGCGGTTGCCTTTACGCTCGATGAGTGTGCACAAAGGAGAAGATTTAGTTGTGCAGTTTGAACAGGATCATATTGTGGTGTGGTCTCGATCTGCAAAGCAACGTTTGTAAGTTGAAAATCTGCTGTATTCTGAGACAGAGAAAGAAGAGTTTTGTGTGTGACAGGTTTTTCTTTCTTTGCTACTAAGGCAAATAGATCCCCTCTCTTCCATTTTTATTCTACTGATTTTCTCGATGAAAAATCTCGAATGCGTTTTTTTGGTGCAATTTCCAAATAGCAAGTGTCCATTGTAGTGAGCGATGGAAGAACCGCGTTCATGAGTTGACGTGACTGTTCCAATTGAGTTAGCCTGATAACTAGGTGGTGTAAACGAGTAACAGATGCAGTCCCATTTTTCATGGTACCAGTTGCTGCCAGGGTATGAAGGTTTCCACTCTTATTTGCAAGAATCGCTAGGTTCTACGGTCTTATTTAATAAAGGCTTGTTACCTGCAGACGGGAGAATTAACACAATTCATCATCTGGTTGCTGGTGCTTTGGTTTTATTGCTGCTTTTTACATTGTCTGGCATTGCTCGGTGGCAATTACGTCACCCAAGTCAGGTTTTAGTTCCCTCGAAGCGTTTGACTGTGCTTACGTTTTTTGAGCTGTTTTTAGAGGGTTTATCTCAGGTCATGAGAGACATTATTGGTTCTGATTATCGGCGTCATGTTTCTTTTGTGGCGACTTTAGGATTGTATATTTTGTTTTCTAATTTGTTGGGTTTGGTTCCTGGATTTTTGCCTCCCACAGACAGTCTTAATACAACTTTGGCATGCGGGTTAGCTGTTTTTATATATTTTAATTATCACGGTTTGCGTGTAAATGGTATCGGACATATTACGCATCTTGCAAACCCTATCGGTGTGTGGTGGGGTTGGTTGCTGTCTCCTCTGTTTTTTCCTGTGGAGTTGGTGGGACTTTTGGTGCGGCCCTTTTCTTTAGCAGTGCGTTTGGCAGGAAATATGATTGGTGATCATAAGGTGCTATTGACGTTTGTGGGCTTGATGCCCATTTTGCTTCCTCTTCCTTTTTTTGCTTTGGGTTTATTGGTGTCTATTGTACAAACGGTTGTTTTTTGCCTGCTAACGTGTGTGTATATTTCTTTGCACACGCAAGAGATAGAGCATGCATAGGTTGGAAGATAAAGTGAACAACAAAGAGGAGAAAAAACAATGAAAAAAAACATGAAAAACATAATGAGTGCATTTGTACTAATAACAGTTAGTTTGCCAGCGTTTGCTGAGACAGCACAGGTGGCACCTGCTAGCATGAAAGGTTGGTATGCTCTTGCAGCGGCATTGGCAATTGGTTTGCCGGCACTTGCTGGGGCTTTGGCTCAAGGGCGCACGGCAGCGGCGGCCCTAGAAGGTATCGCTCGTAACCCAGAAGCATCGGGTAAGATTTTTGTTCCCATGATTCTTGGCTTAGCCATGATTGAATCTTTGGTGCTGTTTGGACTCATTATGGCGTTTATGTTGTCCGCCAACATTTAAGGAGCGCGAGAAAGACAGCGGGTTGGCGCAGCTCCGAGAGAGACTAAAGAGCCATCAACAAACCCAAACTTGAGTTTCGTTAATTTTTTACTCGGCCAAAGCAAGCAAACAGTTGCCCTGTGGTGGCACTTTCACCTTCACGGCTGTCGCGGCGTAATACGTGGTTGAGACGCCTTCCGGTTTTGGGATCTCGGCGCAAACGAGGAGTTTGTAAGTTCATGCGTGAGCGAACAATGCACTTGTTAATGCGATGCACCAAAACAATGGTATTGTCTTTGAGAATTTTCTCTACAATTCCCACGTGGGTGAGGGGATCATCGAAACGCCCATTCCCCGATCGATCGTAAGTGGCGTGAAAAAACACTAAATCGCCTTGGGCGGGAGTGCTTTGGTGCAATGCACCATGTTGTTGAATGTAACGATACAAGATACGTACATCATTTTCGCCATGAAAACTGGCTTCTCCTCCCAAAGGAATCCCTGCTTTCGCATAAATGGCACGTACCGTTCCAGAGCAGTCAGAGCGGTAGCGTTGCTTTCTGACACGTAACTTTTTTTTGCCTACGGTTTTGGCAGCAGCTTTGGCGAGTCGCTGTCGAGTTGTTTTGGTGTTGAGACGGTTTAGTGTTTCTCGTGAAACAGGCAATATCTCTAGTGAAGGAAGTTTTTCTTGTGGCGGTAATTGTGTGACTGGGCGGTTTTTGGTGGCTAGACGCATGTTGCCTGAGTGCCTCATACATCCGCCTAACACAGCTACACAAACAAGCGTGTAAGCCAATATGGTGCTTTTCATAAACAATTTACTTGCTCGTTTTTTGGTGTATCAATGCCTCCATTGTAACGCAGCAAATGAAAGACACTCTTTGTGGTTTGTTGCGGCTACAGTAAGGCTGTGCGAGGATGTGGGTACCATTGCAAGTAAGGTTGCCCTGGTTGGAACGCATGTGTTTTTTAATGAGTCTGCGTGTTTTATACATTGCTTTGTTCATGGTTTTTGCGTTTGCTTCTGCCCCCATTGCTGCACAGCCTACACCAGAATCTTGCATACAAGTTGCTCGTGTTCAACAGGCCCAAGCGGGACATATATCTGAAATTGTTGTGTGCGGCACATGCCGCGTGGGGCCCGATGCCATTTTTGCACAATTGCAAACCCGTGTTGGCCACTCCTTTGAACCCCAACTGATACAGCAAGACATTCGCAGCATTGATGAGTTGGGTCTGTTTGACAATGTATTTGTTCGACGTTTTGTGGGATCTGCAGAAAGTGTGAAATTGCAGTATGAGGTACGAGAACGTCCAAGCGTTGCCGGCATTCGTTTTGAAGGGAACAAACAAGTTAAAAAGAAGGATCTGAAAGAGGTCATTGCGTTGCGTACATATGCTGCTGTGCAAGAAAGTCAACTTGCTGCGAGTCGAGAGGCTATTCAAAAATTATATAGAGACAAGGGCTTCTTTCTCACACACGTCTCTTCTCGACTCATTCCAAAGCAACCAAAAAGTGACAAGACGTGTCCTGTGGTTGATGTGGTTTTCCGCGTGGAAGAGAGTGCACCCGTTCGGGTTGCATCTATCGATTTTTTTGGTAACAAACGCATGCACACAGATCGGTTGCATGCTGTCATGTTGACAAAAGAGAATCATCCTTTTGGTTTTATTACGAGATGGGGTAAATACGTGCCAGAAGCCCTGCAAGAGGATCTGTTGCGTCTGCAACATGTGTATCAATCTCAAGGATTTCTCAAAATTAAAGTAGGTAGACCTCGTGTTGCACTCAGTTCAGACCAGAGTCGATTGCATATTCACATTGGCGTGCAAGAAGGTCAGCAGTACTTTTTGGGGGATGTGCACATACAGGGAGACTTCATTGTTCGGGACGATCAAGAAGCTAAATGGGCACGTGAGCGAGAAGAGGTTGCCTTTGCAAAACCCAAGTTGCTTCGGTTTATTTCACTCAAGAAGGGGGATGTGTTTAATCGTCCTCGCATAGCGGCAGATATCCAACGCATTGCCGATCGCTACCGTGATGAAGGATATGCTTACGTCAATGTAGACCCCCATATGGATATCAATGAGAAGACACGCCATGCAAGCTTGTCTTTATCGGTGGACGCAGGGCCTCGTGTATCCATTGAACGCATTGACATTAAAGGGAATCACAAAACAGCTGATCACGTTATTCGCCGCGAACTGCGTGTGTATGAAGGAGAATTATATTCTGAAAGTATGTTGCGCATTAGCCAACGTCGTTTGAAACAGTTGGGTTTTTTTAAAGAAGTTCGTTTTTCAAAAAAGCCGGGCAGTGCTCGCGATAAAATGGTGGTAGAAGTTGAGATCGAAGAGAAGAATACCACGCAAGCCCAGGTAGGGGGATCTTGGGGAACAGGTGGAGAAGGCTTTATTTTTCAAGGTTCTGTAGGGCTTTCCAACTTTTTAGGCTGGGGCCAATCTCTTACAGCTAACCTCAATCTTTCTAAAAGAAGACAGACATTTCACACCAGCTTTACGGAGCCTTACATTGGTTTGATTGGACTTTACCCTGTGTCTTTGTCGGTGTCTGGTTACCATAGCCATACAGTTTTGCAGGGCTTTTCTCGCGTGTCATCTGGTGGATCTGTTACCTCTGGGTATCCCATTGGGGCCTCTTTTGCATCCGCTTCTCACCGTTGGTTTCAAGATGCCGTCGGAACAGCTCGGGATTACATTCCCGATTGGGAAAACTTGAAATTTTTACTGCGTTACCGCGTAGAGCGTGTTCGTACACAGCAACAGCAAGAGCGTTTGCGATTATATGATTTGCGTTTGCGACAGCCTCAGTACACCACATCGATCACACCCATTTTGCAACTGGACCAGCGAAATAATCGCTTAGATCCGACAAGGGGGTATCTGTTCCAGCTGCAAAGCGAGTTTGCATTTGGTGAGTTGGGTGCCACTCCTTTAGCAAAGCTTGAGAACAGTTTTCCGCCTTCAGCTGACCCCGATGTGATTGATGTGCCAGCGACGTCCAGCCGATTCATTCGCAACAGTGCAACAGCACGTCTGTACTATGATTTTGACGACTGGTTTTTTTGGAAGAATTGGGTGTTGAAGTTCAACTTGCAAGTGGGCGTGCTCACTCCCCTTGATGGACCTCTATTATTCACGAATTATGCTTTAGGGGGCACCAATTCGTTACGAGGATACGCTAATCGAACAATTGGTCCTATTCAGCAGGTGCTGGCCTTGTCTCCTGATGAGCCGTTGCAAGATTTTTCAACCGGTGGAACCAAACGGCTTTTGGGAAACATTGAGCTTGAGTTTCCTTTGATCAAACTCATTGGATTGCGATTCGTCACCTTCTTTGACTTTGGCAATGTGTATGGACCTGGGGAAAACTTT
>JBCCES010000016.1:0-12211 GCA_039030115.1 Myxococcota bacterium | reverse complement strand
GAACGTTATCGGTAGTGCGGTTGCTAATGCAAAAAATCAGGGAAATGGTGTGGATGATTCTGGATTGTATTTGCATAGCGTTGCTGTGCATAAAGGGCCCATGCGTAAACGCATGCGGGCAAGAGCTCAAGGGCGAGCGGTGCGTGTGCGTAAGCAAACAGCACATGTAGATATTGTTGTGGCGTCCACGTCGCCGAGAGTGAGGGGAGAAGATGGGACAGAAAGTTAATCCAGTTGGGTTTCGTATTGGGTGCCATGTCAATTGGAGTTCCCGATGGTTTCAGAAAAAAACGGCTTACGCGAAGTGGTTGAGAGAGGATTTGCAAATGCGTCGTTTTATAGAAAATACGCATCGAGTTGCTGGCATTGCTCAGGTAGAGATAGAACGAGCTGCAGATAAATGTAAAGTTGGCATTCATGCTTCTCGTCCAGGTTTGTTGATTGGTAAAAAAGGTGCTGGAATAGAGCAGCTTCGACAAGAGCTGCAAAAGAAGACAAAGGCAGAGATTTTTGTCAATGTGCATGAGGTGCGTAAGCCGGAAAGTGAAGCGGGTTTGGTTGCTCTTAATGTTGCACAGCAGTTGGAGCGTCGTGTGAGTTTTCGTCGAGCCATGAAAAAAGCGATGCTGACAGCCCAAAAATTTGGTGTCAAAGGAGTTCGAATTGAGTGTTGTGGTCGTCTCGGGGGTGCTGAAATGTCACGCAGAGAGTGGTACCGTGAAGGTCGAGTTCCCTTGCATACACTTCGAGCCGTCATTGATTATGGTTTAGCTGAGGCCAAAACAACTTATGGGCAAATCGGATGTAAGGTTTGGTTGTTTAAAGGTGAGGTTTCGCCTGCAGAGGAGAGTGTATAATGTTATCCCCAGCACGTACTAAATACCGTAAGCAACAAAAAGGTCGCATGCGTGGGTATGCCAAGGGCAATCAATCCCTTGCATTTGGTCAGGTTGCCTTACTGGCAACGGGTCGAGGTTGGTTAACCGCGCGTCAAATTGAAGCAGCTCGTATTGCTTCAACCCGTCGCGTGAAGCGTGGGGGAAAAATTTGGATTCGAGTATTTCCGGATAAGCCGTTGACACGGAAACCGGCAGAAACTCGTATGGGTAAAGGAAAAGGCGCTGTTGAGGAATGGGTTGCAGTTGTCAAACCAGGTCAAATCCTATATGAAATAGAAGGAGTGGATGAAGCTTTGGCAAAAAAGGCCATGCAATTGGCTGCTGCCAAGTTGCCTTTTGGGGCAAAAGTGATCACCACTTCACAGGAAGTGTAAATGGACGAAAAGAACAAAAAAACGGCAACGGAGTTGAGGAAGCTGTCATTGGATCAGCTGCGTCAACAGGAACAGCAGCTTCGTAAACAGTTGTTAGAAACTCGTTTTGATAAGGCGGTGGGAAGATTGTTGGATTTGTCTTCACCTAAACGTTTGCGTAAACAATTAGCTCGTGTTTTGACGTGTTTAAACTCTGTGTCAGATCAGCAAATTGCGCAAGAGGTTTAAGGAAAGGTAGGCATCATTTTGATGGAGTTAAGAAGTTAGGAGTTGTTTCAAGTGATTAAGCAAAGTGAGGCATCAACGCAGGAGCTGGAAAACGGCAAAAAAGGGCGTGTGTTAAAGGGGGTGGTTACGAGTAGCTGCCGTCAAAAAACCATTACTGTCCAGGTGCAGCAGTTTAAGCGGCATTGTAAATATGGTCGATTTATTAGAACACGGACTCGTTATCATGCCCATGATGAGGGCAATGTATGTGCTGTAGGGGATGAGGTGGTCATTATCGAGTCTAAGCCTTATTCGCGTTTGAAACGTTGGCGTTTACGTCAAGTCGTAGCAAAAAATCAACAGGAGCAATAAAAGCCCATGATTCAACTTCAATCGTTGTTAGAAGCAGCAGACAATAGTGGAGCTCGCAAGCTCATGTGTATTAAGGTTTTGGGAGGCTCTAAGCGTCGGTATGCCAGTTTAGGGGATGTCGTTGTGTGTAGTGTGAAAGAGGCAATTCCTGCTTCCAAGGTAAAAAAAGGTTCTGTTGTGAGGGCAGTCGTTGTTCGGACAGCTAAGGAAGTTGGTCGTGTGGATGGAACTTACATTCGTTTTGATTCTCCAGCAGCTGTTTTAGTGAATCGTAGTGGCGAGCCCTTGGGAACCCGGGTCTTTGGGCCGGTGGCTCGAGAATTGCGTGGAAGAAACTTCATGAAAATTATTTCGTTAGCTCCAGAAGTGCTGTAAGGTAGATTTTGCAATGCATGTTAAAAAAGGAAACAAGGTCAAAGTGATCGCAGGAAAATATAAGGGACACGTTGGGGAAATTTTGTCTGTATACCCTCGTCGAATGCGTGTGGAAGTAGAGGGCTTGCCTCCTTTAAAACGTCATTTCAAGGCAGATTCTCATCCGAGTCATCCCCAGGGAGGGATTGGGGAGAAGCCTCGTAGTCTTCATGTTTCCAATGTCATGCTGATGACAAAAGAGATGCAAGGGAGTGTCTCATCATGACAAAGGCATCTCAATCTTCGGCTGTGTCCTCGAAGCAGCCTCGTTTGCACGATTTGTATTGCAAGCAGGTTGCTTCAAAGCTGATGGCTGATCTGAAACTTGAGAACTCCATGCAGATTCCTCGTCTTGATAAAATTGTCGTGAGCATGGGCTTGGGAGCGGCGGTGCAAGAGCCTAAACTCGTGGAGATGAGCTTGGAATCCCTAGGTTGGATCTGCGGTCAAAAACCTGTGGTAACGCGAGCACGCAAATCCATCGCGGGTTTCAAGTTACGCCAAGGGATGAGAGTGGGTGTTGTTGTCACGTTGCGACGCGGTCGTATGTGGGAGTTTTTTGACCGTTTTGTGCATATAGCTTTGCCGCGTGTAAGAGATTTTCGAGGGGTCAATAGCCGTTTTGATGGGAGTGGGAATTGTTCTGTTGGAGTGACTGAGCAGTTGGTGTTTCCTGAGATTCCTTATGATCGGGCGGATCGTTCCACGGGTCTTAATGTCACTTTTGTAACAACAGCAAAAGATGATCATGCAGGCAAGCTTTTGTTGCGGCATTTAGGATTGCCGTTTCGGATCAAGAAAGGTGATAGCAATGGTTAGTGATCCCATCGCGGATTTTTTGACGCGTATTCGTAATGCTTGCATGTTGCGCAAGCAATGTGTACAGACTCCGTTGAGCAAGGCGAGCAGGCGTTTGGCTCAAATTTTTAAGGAGCGAGGTTTTGTCAAAGGTTACGAGCTTGATACGTCAGGTCGGTACGCCCAGTTGGTTGTGCAGTTAAAATACGACGATAAGAATTGTTCGGTGATTGAGGGCTTGCGTAGGGTGAGTAGACCAGGACATCGGGTATATTGTGATGCGCAAAATTTGCCAAAGGTCCAAGGGGGCATGGGCATTGCTGTTATTTCGTCTTCTCGATCCTTAGCCGATGGGAAGGGAGGAATGATTACAGATACGCAAGCGCGTAAGCTTGGTGTTGGTGGCGAAGTGATTTGTAAAGTTTGGTAGGTGGTGCTGTTTTATGTCGCGTATTGGGAAGCAACCGATTCATATTCCTTCGGGTGTTGAGACTTCTGTTTCTGGTCAGGTTTTTGTTGCTAAAGGAGGCAAAGGGCAAATGGAAGTTCCTTTGCATCCTTTGATTGAACTACAACAAAAGGAAGATCACATTGTGGTATCTTGCAAGGAAGAAGATACACGTCAAGGGAAAAGTTTACATGGTCTTTTTCGCAGTTTGTGCGCCAATGCAGTGAAAGGCGTGCATGAAAATTTCACACGTGAATTGGAGCTAAATGGCGTGGGTTATCGTGTGGAGTTAAAAAGTAATCAATTACACATGTCTTTAGGGTTTTCTCACCCTGTTATATTTGATTTGCCTTCTGGAATTACAGCTGCAGTGGATGGTAAGAAGACGCGCCTTGTTTTATCTGGGGTTGATAAACAGTTGGTAGGTAATACTGCTGCTCGCATTCGAGCTAAACGTCCTGTAGAACCTTATAGAGGGAAGGGAATTCGATACAGTGATGAAATTGTGAAACGCAAAGAAGGGAAAACGGCAGGTAAGTAGTGGTAGGAGGCAAGAAGTGGGTTTAGCAAGAAGCAAAAAAGTGTCTCTCCGTTTAAGACGTAAGCAAAGAGTTCGCAAAAAAGTATGGGGCACTTCCCAAAGGCCTCGTTTGAATGTTTTTCGTAGCTTGCAGCATATCCATGTGCAGGCTATTGATGATGAAAAAGGATTTTGTTTGGCAGCTGCTAGTACGTTGGATGGGCAAGTGCGTCAGAAGGCATCTACTTTGCCCAAGACGCAGGCAGCGCATTTGGTGGGTCAACTTGTTGCCAAACGTTTAATGGATCAAAAAATTGCTTGTGTGGTGTTTGATCGGGGCGGTTTTTGTTACACAGGTCGTGTGGCTGCTTTAGCACAGGGAGCAAGAGAGGCAGGGATTCATTTTTAAGCATAGGGATAAAGCAGGGTAAAGATGGAATCAAGAACTCAGCAGAGCGAACATGAAGAGCGGGTTGTTCATGTCAATCGTGTTGCAAAGGTAGTCAAGGGTGGCCGGCGCTTTTCATTCAGTGCTTTGGTTGTTGTTGGAAATAAGCAAGGAGAAGTGGGCATGGGTTTAGGAAAGGCTTCTGAAGTTCCTGAAGCAATTCGCAAGGCCAAAATGGAGGCAAGTAAAAACATGCACAAAATTGCTCTGGAAGAGGGAACAATTCCTCATCGGGTTGTTGGTCATTTTTCTGCTGGTCGTGTGCTATTGAGGCCTGCTTCGGAAGGGACAGGGGTTATTGCAGGTGGCTGTGTGCGTGCTGTTTTAGAAGCAGTTGGTGTGCGGGATGTGTTGACAAAATCACTGGGGAGTCAGAACCCTCACAACGTTGTGAGAGCGACATTTGATGGTTTGTTGCAATTGCGTACAGCTGCACAACACGCTGAGCGTTTAAAAAACTGAGGGGCATTTTAAATGGAATCGAAAACATACATTGAAGTTTGCCAGATCAGAAGCTTAATTGGCCGCCCTCAATCCCAACGGGTGCTTGTGCGAAGTTTGGGGCTACGAAGAATTGGACACAAAGCTTTTTTGCCTGATACGCCGGCTGTTCGGGGAATTGTTGAAAAAGCGCAACACCTATTGCGGGTGTATGTGCGTTCTGGTGAGGTGCCAAACGTTGTGCAGCAGACTGTTTCAAAGCGTCATGGGGCGTAGTCGTTGAGTTTGAAGGGAGGATGATTCGTTATCATGGCACAGCAACACAGTGAGCAGCAGACGTATTTGGGGTTGCATAATTTAGTTTCTCCTTATGGAGCTGCTAAAAAACCTAAGCGTTTAGGGCGAGGCGAGAGCAGTGGTTGGGGTAAAACTGCTGGAAGAGGACACAAAGGGCAAAAGTCTCGTAAAAGTGGTCGAGTGAGGCTTGGATTCGAAGGGGGACAAAATCCGTTGACTCTCCGTTTGCCTAAGCGTGGGTTTCGCTCTTTGACCAGTCAGAATCTACATCGTGCAGTCAATTTAGGAAGCATCGCTCGTCATTTTGACAAGGATTGTGTCGTTGATGCAAAGGCTTTAGTCGCTTGCGGTTTGCTTGCTAACACGAAACAGCAGGTCAAGATATTGGCTCAGGGTGACGTGTCTTGTGCTTTGCAACTTCATGTTCATGCAGTTTCCCATGCTGCAAAGGAAAAAATTGAAGCACAAGGTGGATGTGTCAAGATTGTGCAACATCAAAATGGATCTGAGTAATTGACAGATCAGGAGTTGCAATGATTGCTGGACTGTCAAACATTTGGAAAATCGCTGATTTACGCAAACGGGTTGTCTACACGTTGGCGTTGCTAGCGGTCTATCGTGCCGGCGTATTCATTACCATGCCAGGCATTGATCCCGTTGCAATGAAAGCCTATCTAGCGGCCCTGCAAAGCCAAGGAGGGGGGTTCTTAAGCCTCTTTAATTTCTTTTCGGGGGGAGCCATTGAGCAGGCCAGTATTTTTGCTTTGGGCATTATGCCCTACATTACGGCTTCTATTATTATGTCCTTGTTGACGGTTGCCATACCTACTTTAGAACGCTTGCAGAAAGAGGGAGAGCAGGGTCGTCGCAAAATTAACCAATACACACGCTATGGCACAGTGGGAATTTCTATTATCCATGGTGTCATTATGTCTACGTATTTACGTTCTCAAACTGTGCAGAATCAAAGCATTGTCAATGTAGAATGGTCTGCCTGGGCAGGGGGAGTCGGTTTTGTGTTGATGGCTGTCGTCACACTTTGTGCAGGTACGGCTTTTATCATGTGGTTGGGGGAACGCATTACGGAGCGTGGGATTGGCAACGGAATCTCCTTGATTATTTTTGCTGGTATTGTTGCCCGGCTGCCATCGGCTATCTACAGTACGTTTTTGGGGATTCGTAGTGGTACCTATGCTCCTGTAGAGATGCTTTTGCTGGGTGCCATGATGCTTTTTGTATTAGCGGGAATTGTCTTTGTGGAGAAAGGACAAAGGCGTCTTCCCGTACAATATGCCAAAAGGGTTGTGCAGGGGCGGCAGTATGGTGGGGGAGCCACTCATCTGCCCCTAAAAATTAATGTTGCGGGCGTGATTCCTCCCATTTTTGCGTCCACCATTCTGATGTTTCCCATGACTCTTGCTTCCATGGTGAAAGCAGACTGGGTTGAAAACGTGCAAGCCTTCATCAATCCAGGAGGCTGGCGTTACCAAGTTTTGTTTGTTGTGATGATTACATTTTTTGCTTATTTTTATACGGCTGTTCAATTCAATCCTGTAGATGTGGCGGATAATATGCGCAAATTTGGTGGGTTTATTCCAGGGGTGCGTCCGGGAAAAGCGACGGCAGAGTATATTGATTATGTGTTGACACGCATTACGTTTGGAGGCGCCATCTATTTGTCGGCTGTGTGCGTTGCACCTGTGTTATTACAAAAAATGGTCTCTAACCAGGTGCCCTTTTATTTTGGGGGTACAGGCTTGCTGATTGTAGTGAGTGTGGCATTAGAGACAGTTGAGCAGATCCGTGGCTACACCATCTCAAGTCAATACGAAGATGTCTCTACACAAGCGGCTGTACGGATTCGCGCTCGTGCAAAGGCTGAACAAGACCAGTCTGGTCCGCAGACATTGATGTGAAAGGAGTGGTTTTATGGCATCTCTAAGAGCCATTCGCAAGCGTATTCGCAGCGTACAAGGCACAGAAAAGATAACACGGGCCATGAAAATGGTGGCCACGTCTAAATTGAGACAAGCTCAGCAGGAACTGGTTTGTGGACAGCCTTTTGCACACACGTTACAACAACTGGTAGGGCAGGTTGTTTCTTGGTTTCAGTCACAACAGCAAAAACGGCATCCCTTGATGCATCAACGTGATGTTCGTCATGTTCGTTTGCTGGTTTTTACATCAGAACGGGGTTTGTGCGGGGGGTTTAATAGTAATCTCATTCGTCAAGCAGAGCGTTTTGCAGAGGAATTGCAACAGCAAGGCAAGCAGGCTAGCCTGTTTGCATGCGGTAAAAAGGGCCACGAGGCTCTTGCACGGGATGGTTTTTGTATTGATCAACATTGTCCTGCCATTGGGTTAGATGCCCTTTGGGCAGATCGGGTGGCACAAACTCTCAATCACGGTTTTTGTAAAGGTCATTTAGATGAGGTGTGGTTGATCTATACTCGGTTTCACAGTGTCATTTCCCAAGTGCCTGTTGTTGAACCGTTGCTGCCTGTTCGAATGGATCATTTGCCGACACCTTCTGATGTGTGGGCGGACCCTCTGTGGGAACCTCAGTCGTTTCAATTGCTTCATGCATTGCTTGGCCGCTATCTATCATCTCAGGTGTTGTATGCTGCGTTGCAATCCACCGCGTCCCAGCATGGTGCTCGCATGCGGGCCATGGACAGTGCAACACAAAATGCGCAGGATATGATTGCTTCACTTACGCTGCAATACAATCGGGCTCGCCAAGCGGCCATTACCAAAGAGCTAGTAGAAATTATTAGCGGCGCTGAAGCTTTGCAGGCTTAGGCTAATTATGTTATAGTAAACCTTGCATCCAGAACGAGGATAAAGCTATGTCTATATTTCAAAAAAAGTTGGTTATGGCGACAACCTTTGTGTTGTTGTTTTTAATAGAGGGCTGTAAAGGAAGCGATGCGGATAACCCTGGTCTTGTAGAAGCACAGCCCGGTGAATCAATTTCGGACTACAAAAACAGATACCCGAATGGCTATGGACCAAACGGCTCCTTCTGGGATTCTAGAAATTTTGATTCTCCCGGTGACTATAATAGTGACAAACGGACAGATTGGAGCGCAAAAAGTTTTAATGAACTGTGGAAAGTGTTGGGAAATGTTGGAGCCCCATCAAAACACCGAGAAGAAGCCTGTTCAGCCATATGGTCAGATGACAAACGTGTTGTCAACATGGTGGAAAAAGAGAGGCAGTTGGCCCTATTGGCGACAAACGGATCACCAAAGCTCACGGAGTGTGTGATAGAAATTTTGGTTAGAATACACGATCCAAAAAAACCAAAAAACTCCATTGATTTTCCCAAGGTAACACTCGAAGCATCAAAGGTGCTGATGGAGTTGTTTTCTACCCATCAGGAGGCTTCTGAAATCATTTTGAAAAGAATAGGAGATTTTCCGTCTGTGTATTTAACAGGCCGAGAGAAAGAGATGGTTCGCATGATAACAGATGATAAAAAGGGAGGCTTTAAAAAAAGAGCGCTTACCATGTTGCGTGGGTGGCTTTCATTTTCTTCTGAAATGGTGTCGGAACTTTTTGGAGCCTTGGAGAAGTTGGAGTTGGGTAGCGGTTCTTATAAAGATATGCTGAGTGCACTGAGCCATTTTGATAGATATGCGTTCAGCTTTCTGGATCTCAGTGGGTGGATTCGACGTTTTGATAGCAGATTTGCAGTTGGCGATTTTGCGGGAAAGAGAGATCTGATTTGGGCCCTTGACCGAGGCGAGTGGTATAAAATGTTGGCGTTTTTTTGTGAAGAATCCTGTAACTGGGACTTGAATTGTGCCAAAACAAAAGCCGATGAAATCGCGAGAGTGGTGCAAAGCAACCCCCTCGCTTCCTCTTTTGACAAAACCATGGTGCCTTATACGGTTGCAATCGTTAAAACCTACCTGGTGGAGCAAAATAATTGGGTTCAAAAAGGGAGAAACTCGGTAAACATCAGCCAGCTTCCTTCCATAGAGAGAACGAAAAATCTTTTCAAGAGACTCAGTGAAACCGACGGTGCAAAGGCGGGCGAAAGACGGGCCGCTGCCAAAAACTTGAAGAAAGATCGTTATCTGGTACCGCTGGCTTACCTGGAATTGACTGCTGGCGGGTACGTGCGCGAAATAGGTCAGTTTCAAAGTGGCGAGCAAGATGGGCAAGCCAAAGCGTTATTGGGAGAACTGCTGCAAAAATTACAAAGTATGGTTAGAAGTGGTTTAAAAAATATAGAAGATAAAATTCTTCGTAGAGCGTTTGGATCGTCTACACCCCCCACAACCAAGCCAACAGCGGGAAGGTTACCTAAAACAAATAGAGCCTTGGCTTTGTAGAATCTTCATGAGGCGTGGGGGCTAGGCGGAGCCATCTGGAGAATAAGCTTTATGATGGATCAGGCTCGCTATGTTATGCCCTTGTCGCCTCTTGAAAAAGAGATGGTAGAAGCGATAGAGCCTGTTTTGGAAATTCAGGGCTGCGAACTTGTTCGTATTTGCGTCTCGGGTCCTCCAAGAAATGTTCAAGTGGAAGTTTTTATAGAAAATTCTGATCAAAACGATCCCATTTGCGTGAATAAATTACAGCAGCTACATCCCCTTGTTCAAGATGTTTTGGCCGTTGAATTTCAGCAAAAATTGTTAAAAGAGGAATATGGCTTGCAGTTGTCTAGCCCTGGGTTTGATCGACCCCTGACTCGGTTTCAACACTTTCAAGAAGCCATAGGTAAGAACGTTTGCGTGCGATTTGCTCAGGGGACTCAAAGAAGGTCCCAGACAGGAGTGTTGCTGGGTGTTCAAGAAGATGGTATTGTGCTAAAGGATTTGGATGAGTTAGCAGCTAGATCGCTGTTGCTACAATGGCATGAAATGCAAGAAGTCATTTGCCTGCACGCGTTTTCGTGTTTGGGTGCCCAAAAGCGCTTAGCAACAAAGTCGTCGGTCGCTGCCAGAAGAGGAAAGTCATGTCGGAAGTGAACCCATTGGACCTTCGTTCTGTTTTAAGTCAGATTCGACAAGAGAGAAACATTGACGAAAAGGTTTTGATCGAAGCTTTAAAAGCATCTGTATTGAGTGCAGCCCATCGAAAATTTGGTGCGGAGGCAGATTTGGAAACGCGTTACAATGAGAGCTCTGGTGAAATAGATGTCTACCAGTTTAAACGCATTGTGTCAGGCGATGCTTCTTGTGATTTAGAGATCAGTTTAGAGAATGCTCAACAGCTCGATTCTGGCGTAACCCAAGAAGATGTCGGCGAAGATTTAGGTGTTAAAGTAGAATCCTCTGATTTCGGTCGTATTGCAGCCCAAAGTGCTAAGCAGGTCATTGTTCGCCTGTTGCGAGAAGCAGAACGGTCTGTGGTATTCAAGGAGTTTTCTGGTCGGAAAGGGGAGCCCATTGCTGGCACAGTCAGGCGAATCGATCGGGGAAATATTGTGGTGGATCTTGGGCGCGCTGAAGCCATTGTTCCTATGCGTGAGCAAGTTCCCAGTGAAATGATTCGTCCCGGGGATCGGATTGTGGCTTACGTTTTGGATGTTGTGGAAGAGGGTCGAGGTGCTCAGATTATCTTATCTAGGGCTCATGCCAATCTTGTAGCCAAACTGTTTCAGCAGGAGGTTCCAGAAATTGCCGAAGGGATTGTGATTATTGAAGGAATTGCTCGTGAGCCAGGAGTTCGTACAAAAATTGCTGTGCGTTCACGAGATACGGATGTGGATCCCGTAGGAACTTGCGTGGGTATGAAGGGTGTGCGTGTTCAGGCTGTTGTGCAAGAATTACGAGGAGAAAAGATTGACATAGTCCCCTTTTCAGAAGATGAGGCTCGATTTGTGTGTAACGCGTTAGCTCCTGCCGAAATAACACGCGTGCTTATTGATGAAGGACTACATTGCATGAGGGTGGTTGTCCCCGATGATCAACTTTCTTTGGCTATTGGCCGATCAGGGCAAAACGTGCGGTTGGCAGCTGAATTGTTGGGCTGGAAAATAGATATTAGCTCCGAAACCAAAGTAGCACAGGAGCGAGAAGTGGCTTCTCGATCACTGCAACGTATAGAAGAGTTAAGCGAGTTGGGTTTGCAGACGCTTTACAATCATGGAATTCGTAGTGCAGAAGAATTAGCTCATGCACAAGAAGACTTTTTGCAGCAGCTTCCTGGATTTGGTGACCAAGACATCTCTGGTTTACGCAAAAGCGCACAGAGTGTTATGGCCCTAGAGGTGCAAGAAAGCCAAGGGCGTAAGCAGCGGGTTCGCCAAATCGCTAAATTATTGTTTGAGTTGGATCAGCTGACAAAGACCTTACGCGAAAAGAAAAATTCAGATTTGCTCCTTGCGGAACAATCTTCTCTTTCTGCAGAGAATTGTGAGCAATTGCAAGAAGCTGCTTATGAGGATTTTATTGATGTGTACTTAAATGGTGGTACACAGTGTTTAGTCGCGGCAGGATTGACAGAAGAGCAATCTGAACAATTGTGTAAACTGGCGGTGGAAAAATTGGGTAAACACATCGAGAACCCTGATCTTTTACAACAGAAAATGGGACTTGAACAGTCAGATGTTTCGTGAAAACAAGGACTCATGCAGATAATAGGCAAATCATTGAGGAGATTAAGCATAAGGTTGATCTGCTGCAGGTTATAGGGCAATCTGTTCGTCTTCGTAAACAGGGGCGCCGTTGGGTGGGTCTGTGTCCCTTTCACAGGGAAAAAACTCCGTCTTTCTACGTTGATCCTCAAGAGGGCTTCTTTAAGTGTTTTGGCTGTGGGGAGGGGGGGGATGTTTTTGCTTTTCTTCAACAGCGAACGGGGCAATCCTTTGGGGACGTTTTGCATCAACTTGCGCAGCAAGTTGGTGTAACCCTTCCTGACTCTAGCAAGTCTATTCCGAAAGTTTCTTCCCAGCACCAACACACGTTGCGTTTAGCAGGAGATTTTTTTACGCGTTGCCTTGTTTCTCATGAAGGAAAAACCGCAGGTCCCATGAAT
>JBCCES010000015.1:0-12387 GCA_039030115.1 Myxococcota bacterium | reverse complement strand
GAAACGTCTGTTCAGTTTCCGCAATCTCTCGTTGCAACGTTGTGAGACGTTCGCGCGTTTTTTCGTCTTCATCTACGCCAGCCCGTCGGTATTTTTGCAATGTCTTGCTTAGCCACCGTTTTGATTGGGCGTCTAACGTGGCCGGCGAAACAGATTTGATGGCTTCGTACAACTTATTATTGAGCAAAAAACGGCTCTCTAACGCATTGGCTTGTGCGTGCAGTTTTTCGGCTCGCTCTCGCACAGCAGCGTCGGGATGCACATAGGTAAGCAATCGAGTGATATCGATGGCAGCAATCACATGCATATCGACTTCGTTGTAAAGACGCAGCGTATTTTCGAGGCTCCTTGTTTCAGATACTGCCAAGATATTATCCACAACCTTTTGTGCTGCTTGCAGGTGCTGCTCACACACGTCATTCCAGTCGTTGGCACCAAGGGGTTGCGGCAGCTGTGTAGTGTGTTGATGATGCTTTTGGTAATACATGTAACCTAGCGTAGCCGTGACTGTTGCTCCGGCAAAAGCTGCAGACATTTTTCGATAGGTACTGTCTTGCTGAGAAAAGCCATCGTTTGGTGGGGTGAAGTCTGTACTGAAACCCTGTTGCTGGTTGGCCCAAGCTTCGGGTCTTATCGCCGATTTGTTGAGAAGAGAACGGTTGGACCAAGGACTTGCATGCGATAAGGCACGGGGTTGCTGCATGGACCTTGCTTGCACGCTTACATGAGCAGATCGCCCTTGTAGCAACATCTGCACCCTGGATATCAAGCGTTGCATGGGACTCCTTGGAACGGCATAAAGGTGAAAGGAAAAAAATTGCATTGCAATCAATGCGCTTATCGCAAAACGAGATGGTTTGTGCATGATTTTACCTCCGAAATCTTCATGAAAAGTTCTTCTGTCTTTATGAAGTACGATGCTAGCTTTATAGGCCAAGATCATTTTGTCAAACGGTTTGAAAAAATAAAAAAGAGCAAGGCGTTTTTTATAGAAAAAATCTGTGGCGTGGTTTTTTAGACATTACAAACCACTACACCCTGCAGCCCCGTTTTTTTGGCTTGTTGTAGAGCATCTGTATGCACAGCATGCGGGCTTTGCGCCAATACAGGAATGGTCAGCTGCGGCAGATGGCGCAGCCATAGGCTGCTGGCCAGCCAAACCGGCGGAGTTTGTTGTGTACGGTCAGGATCTTCTTGCTTCTTTTTTGTGGCACGCCGCCACTTGAGGGCTGGAAAATCCTTTGTGCCTGCTGATGCAACAATAAAGTGGCTTCCGGCTTTTTGAATGGCCAGGGCAATCTTTTGGCCTGCCAGTGGATCTAAACCCCCTGGGCATAGCTCTTCTACCAATAAGGTCACGCCCCATACAGAGATATGTTGATGAACTGCTTGGCATATTTTGAGTAGCAGCGAGACCCGATCTTCATGGGTGCTTAAGGGGCTGGTGCGGGGAGAAAGCAGTGCGTGAAGCAGGCTGTCTTCATCTGCTTCAATGGCGGCGGCAGGCCAGCCTTGTTGTTGGCAACGTTGTGCTTGTTGCTCAAAGTGCTGCACAAGATCCTGTTGCCGACAGGGGTCTTCTAAATGAGGCAATCTATCTGTGTGGCGCGGCCAAGCTGAAAGGAGCGCAATGGGAAAAACCGTTGGATTTTGAGGAACGATATTGGGTATCGTATGAATGTAAAAGTCCCATTGTTGATGTTCGTATTGCTCGTGCGTTACACCCCGTTTACCAAGACAAAAACCCGTTTGCCATGGTGCAACGGTTTGAGAGATCATGGATCAAATCATATCAAAAACGGTGGTAACAAAGAGTTGTTTATGTCTGTTTTGGGAGCTTGCCTTCGGCCAAAACGGTCATGGCATTTAGATTTAAGCGATAAGTTAACCGTTCCTTGACGGTTATTGCTTCTAATCTTTCGTAAAAACCTGTTGCAGACATGTTGTGCTTTAAAGCTCCCCATTCCATGCAGACACAACTGTTTTCCAAAGCGGTTTGAGCCAAGTAAGCCATCATAGCTTGACCATAGCCTTTGCCACGGTGGTGTGTTGGTACAAACAGGTCATCCATGCAGAGTATAGGGCCTCCTTGAAATGTAGAAAAACCAAAAAAATAGACAGCAAACGCTGCAGGTTCTTTGTTTTCGTAGCCTAGCACAGCGCGGGCGACAGACTTGTCACTAAAGAGGGTGTCGCGCAGCTGTTTTTGTGTGGTCGTTACCTGGTGAAGGATCTCTTCAAATCGAGCTAACTCGCGGATAAATTCCAAGACCACCCGAGCATCTTTACGGGTTGCTAAGCGAATGCGCAGTTGTTCTTGTGCTTGCACTACACGTCACCTCCAGTCACTTGCGAACCCCCTTCATGCAATGGTAATGGCAGAATCTGCATAGACATCTTGTACAGCGTGAAGCAGTTGAATTCCCTCTTTACGAGGTTTTTGAAATGCTTTACGACCACAAATTAGCCCCATGCCTCCCGCGCGTTTGTTAATCACGGCGGCTATGACAGCTTGGCGACCATCGTCTTGCCCCGATGGCCCTCCTGAGCTAATGAGTCCGCAGCGTCCCATGTAGCTGTTAACAACCTGATAACGTGCCAGATCAATGGGGTGATCACTGCACAGGGTGTCGTACACAGCGTCGCAGGTATGACCAAATCCAATGGTTTTGTAGCCGCCGTTGCACGTAGGCAACTTTTGCTTGACAATGTCGGCTCCTAATGTTGCACCTAAGTGGTTGGCCTGACCTGTTAGATCAGCTGCGCATTGGTAATCTGTACCACCGTGCTTAAACGCCGAGTTGCGCACATAACACCACAAGATGGTAAACAGGCCTAGTTCATGGGCTTGCGCAAACAATTCACTGACTTCTTGTAGTTGTTGGCGGGATTGGTGTGATCCCCAGTACACAGTGGCACCAACGCCTACGCACCCCATTTCAAAGGCTTGTTGCACCTGAGCGAACACGGTTTGGTCTGCTAAAGGAGGGTAAGAAAGCAGTTCGTTGTGGTTGCACTTCAGAATTAAAGGAATTTTGTGGGCATATCGCCTTGCGACACTAGCCAAAGCACCATATGTGGTTGCCACTGCGCTGCAGCCTCCTTCTAAAGCCAACTGCACAATGTTGGCTGGGTCGAAGTAGTGGGGATTGGGGCCAAATGATGCGCCAGCCGAATGTTCGATTCCTTGATCGACAGGTAAAATGCTGACGTAGCCGGTACCCTTTAGGCGACCGTGGTTGAATAGAGCAGATAAATTTCGTAGTACACACGGAGTGCGATTGTTGTGGATAAACACCCGATCGATAAAATCAGGCCCTGGCAACTGCAATTGTTCCTTTGCAATTGTGCGGCACGTGTGACTGAGCAAATGGGCATCTTTGCCCAGGATTTTTGCAGTGTTTGACACCTGTTTTGAACCTCTTTTAAGAATAACAAATCAATCTGCATTTTCATTCTCTGTATGGGTATGGGTAAACTTTTTGTACTTTGAGACAGCTTCTTAGGTCAGAGCATTGATTGTATTTTGCATGCGCTGTTGTAGCCAAATACGCAGCCATACTGGTTTGATAGTTTGTAATACCTCTTGTGTAAATGCTTCGGTTAACATCTGTTGAGCACGATGCCGTTCAATGCCGCGAGACTGCAGGTAAAACAAGGCTTTCTCATCTAACTGGCTCACCGTAGCTCCATGGCCACATTGCACTTCGTCTGTTTCAATTTGCAGTTGAGGCTGGCTGTAGGCTTGAGCGTGTTCAGACAGCAGCACACTGCGGCTGAGTTGATGGGCTTTTGTATGGACAGCTTGTTTGTTTACAACAGTTTGCCCTTCAAATATACCGCGTGCCTGCCCTGTATAGAGACCTTTGTGCAGTTGTCGGCTGCTGCAATGAGGTGCTTTGTGATGCACAGTCATCTGGTGGTAGCTGCACTGTTGACGTTGGCCAACGTCTAATGCTTGCAGGTGGCACTGGGCGTTTGGTTGTTCCAGGTGTACGTGGGTTCGGCTGCTGCGCCATGTTCCTGACAGGCTGATTTCATGCAGGCAGTAGCTGCTGTTGCTTTGTTGGTGCACCTGTGTGTTGAGTTTGTATTGACCTTCGCGGCTGTTGTGTAGCAATCGCACATGGTGCAGTTGGCTATGGGGTTGCAGTTGTATTTTCAGCGTATTGCGGCAGAAATAGGATGGATTTAAGCCAGACGCATGGCACTCCAATAGTTGCAAGCGGCTGTTGCCTGGCACGGTGAGCTCTACCAGGGCGTTCATTCTGCATTGATCTTGTGTGGCTAGATGTAGCAACAGTAAGGGATGATTCGTTTGCATGCTGTCATCAATTTCCAGTTGTGTTTGCAGTATGTGATTGGAGTCTCGTGGGGCCCAACCAATATATACGTTGCGATATGTGGTGCTTTTAGGCACAGCATATCCATCGACAAATACCACAGCCTGCAAGGGTTGCTGCTTGCCAAAGGAGGCTTGCAAGGTATTTAAAGAAGTAGGAGTGTCGCGCTCAAAGGCGATATGTTGCTCAGCCTGCCTAAAACCTTTGGTATCAGGCTGTAGCATGCGAACATGGGGTACTTCTTTCATAGGGCTGCTTTTTGAAACGGTTCAAAGCCTTCTTGTTGAACTTGCTGAGCCAATTTTGCATCACCAGATTGGACAATGCGGCCCCGGTTCATGATATGTACGCAGTTGGGCTGCACCTGTTTGAGTAAGCTATGGTAATGCGTAATAATCAGCATGCTGCGTGCGTTGTCACGCAGGCTGTTGATACCTTGTGCTAACGCTTGTATGGCATCAACATCTAAGCCTGAATCGGTTTCGTCTAGAATCGCTAGGTTGGGTTGCAAAAGGCACATGTGTAAGATCTCTGTGCGTTTTTTTTCTCCACCCGAAAAACTGTCGTTGACACAACGATGCAGCAGCGTTTCGTTCATATCGAGTTGGTTCATGTGATGGCGTGCTTGCTCTAAAAATTCCACAGCATCTAGGCGAGATCGCCCTTGCGCTTGCCGCACGGCATTCACAGACTCTTTGAGAAACATGCTCAGAGGCACACCAGGGATTTCCACAGGATGCTGAAAAGCAAGAAAAAGTCCCCGTTGAGCCCGTTGTTGAGGGGGGAGAGAAACAATGCTCTGGCCTTGATGACAAATATCTCCCTGCGTAATTTCATGACCTGGCCAGGCTGCAATGGCACCTGCCAGTGTGCTTTTTCCGGCGCCATTCGGGCCCATGAGAACATGCACTTGACCACTGGGAATATGCAAGTCCACACCTTGCAAAATCGTCTTGTTCTCACGTTGCACATGCAAATTCGTAATACGCAACATATTTGCTCTCACTCGTTACTTGCCTTCAGAAATGACCTTTACATCCATGCCCGCAGCATGCTAATGATATCATCTCCTTCCCAACCGACAAGGAGTGCACATCTTTCTGGGCTCATACTGGTAGAAGTGGCAGCCGGTGAAAGAGCTAAAGGAGCACACCAAAGAGATCTGGGACATCGCGTTTTCGCCAGACAATAACCACATCGCTTCGGCCAGCTCAGATGAAACCGTGCGGGTGTGGCATATCTCAAAACAGAAACAGTAACAAGCTGCGAGCTGGCAGATCTCCTCACGTGTTAGGAGGGAGCTTCGCATGGGCTACAGCTACCTGTTTACCCCGGAAGGCGAGGCCAATGGCTATGATGTGCTTGATGCCTCGTTGTCGTAAATCGATGTGGTAGGCCTTGTCTTGGATTTGTGCCAGGGCTTTGTGGGCTGCGTGCTGTAGTGTACCGTCGGCTCGCAGTCCTTTTTTGAACTCCATGACAAACCCCAGCTTGGTGGGGTCTTTGGGTTGTAGGGCTAAGTCGTAGCGGCCGGTGCCGCTTTCGCGTTCGGAACGGATCACGTAGCGATGGCGAAGGTGGTGTAGCATGCCCAGTACAAAGCCGTGATAGAATCGCTCGGGGTGGTGACCGCCTGTGTCAAAATAGCCAACGCTTTCGGCTACAAATTGGGCGAACTCTTCGGCAAATGCCTCTAGGGCACCCGATGTCAGTGCGTCTAACAGATTGACGCCATTGATGCCGTTTTCTCCATGCAGCCAGTGGTTGAGCAGATCGTTGTATACCCGTCGCACTTCATTGTTTGGAATGCGTAGTTGCACGGTCTTATCGTTGTCTGCACTCTCTTGGGTGTTGTTTGCCGTAAGATAGCCGCTGGCGAGCAGTAAACCCCATAGATTTTTGGGGTTGTTTTCTACATGACGCAAGGGGACATGCTCTTGCACCGCTTGCGTTGTGGTGTAGCCAGTTTGTTCATTGAGCAACTCGTGTAGGCCCTGCTTAACGGTTGTATCTGCGCGTGACAACAGCTTGTATACCAAATGGTTATCACTGGTGTTGACCCAGTACAGTTGGGCTTGGTCTTGTGGGTTGGCCAAATAGTTCACGACCGACCAGGGGTTGTAGATGGTCTCGCAGCCAAAGCTGTAGCCATCGTACCATGCACGCACGTTGTCGAAGTGTCTGGTGAGTTTTCGCTCTGCCAATAGCTGGCGCACTTCGGGCTGGGTGAAACCAAAGCAAGAGGCAAAGCGATGGTTGAGCACGCCAAAGATGCCCGGGTTGTTTAAGTTAGAGAAGATGTCCTCTTTGGCAATGCGCAAAATGCCCGTGATCACAGCCTTGTGCACAAAGGTTTGGGCGCTGTCTTGGCTGCTTTGGTTGTCTTTCAGGCAGTCGCCCAGCAACCCTTGCATGAGATCCCGCATGGGTTTGTAATAGCCGTGTTGATATGCTGCCTGCATGGGGGCGTCGTATTCATCGACAAGCACCCAGGGCGCTAGCCCCTGATGTTTGAGGGTAAGGAGTTTGGTGAGGATACCCAAAATGGACTCGCATTCGGCAGGGTTGGCTTGCTTGCGAATCACTTTGTGCAGAATGTCTTGTTGATCGTAGGTGAGCTTGTCTACGGGGGCCTCTTGGCTGACCTCCTCGGTTAAGCTGGAAAGCAACCCGCTCATGCGTGTGTAGGCATCTTCCCAACTGCTCTCTTTGACCGTGCGCAGTGAGAGAAACAGCACCGGCCGCTTGCCACGCTCTTGCCGGTAGGCTTGCCCTGCTTGGCTAATGGCCAAGCCGTCGAACAGATCTTTAGGTGAGGTTGCGGCAGAGCTTCTTGTGGCTTGCAAAAAGCAGTGCAGCATGTTCATATTGACGGTTTTGCCAAACCGCCGCGGGCGGGTGATCAAGATGACATCGTCGCCAGAATCCAGGACCTCCTTGATAAACAGGGTCTTGTCGACAAAGCAGTAGCCGCCCTGCACCAGCTTCGCAAAGCTCGATACACCGACTGGGGGCTTGCCGTGGGGATTAACAACGGCGTTGTGTACCCAATGTTTCATACACACCATTGTACATGACTCACTGCGAGTTTGAGCTTTACTTGCGAGTTGCTGCAAACAGCATCCAGAAAACGACGCCATGAGAAAGCAGGCCAGCCACCATAACGGCAAAAAACGGAAAACCCACCAAGGCACCTATAACTATCAATGCAATGCGTACATCTCGTTGGCCCAAACGCGCCATGGTTGTGTGAGGGTAGGGGCAATTGTGGCGTAGATGGTACTCCTTTTTGGCGTAGCTAGTCAATACAAATCCCAAAGCACTCAGACACCCCACAAGCCATATCAAAGCTTGTGGATCACGTTGAAAAGCACTCCAAGTCAAAGCCAACGCAAGGGCGAGATCGGCATATCGATCGAGCATGGTATCTAACCAGCCCCCATAAGACGTTTGTTGACACCGCAAACGGGCAACTTCTCCATCGCAACCATCTAAAGCGCAGGCAATGACAACAATGACAGCACCAAATATTTGCCATGAAGAACTAGGCAAAGACAAGACAATAGCAGCAAACAGCATGAGGATGAATCCCATCCATGTGATTTGGTTGGGAGTTAAGTCCATGCGGGCCAATCGCATAGAGATCTTGCTGGAAATGGCACGACCGATGTACTGGGAAAAAAAGCCATCTTGCTTCTCTTTGTTTAGATGGGCCAGCAGATGGGACTGGGCTTTTGTTAAGTCGGCAGGCGTATGGATGTGTTGCCAAAATAGCCCTGTTACATCGATAGTAGACGCATGCATCTGTTGTGTCGTTAAAGCAGCTGCTAGATCAGGAAGATCCTGCTTGCCAAACGGATCGATGTGCGAAAACAAGAAGCTTGTTGCGCGCATTAAACCCGCATATTGCCCGTTATCTACCGCTACAGAGACTGGATGGGCACAAAGAGATTGATGCATGATCTTCTGAATTAATTCGACAGATAGTAAATCATCCACCGATGCGAGCAAAAAAGAGCTACAAGAACTTGTATCTATTACGTCTTGTACCTGCAAAATACAGTATCCATCACCTTTTTGCCATTCATTTACCGTCACAAACCTGACTTGACCGTTGCACTGATGAATGGCTTCTTCAAAGTGACAACGCACCTGCTTAGAGTCAGACCCTAAAACAACAACGAATTTTTTAATTCCGGCGGCTTGTAATCGATAAACGCAGTGTTGTGCCAAGGATAGACCTGCGACTCGTGTTAACGAGAGCGAAACAGGTCCCACTCTATTCTTGTCAACAGCTAGTACAATAGCTGTCTCACACGGTTTCTTAGTAGATGTAGAAACAGCTTGTAGCAAGGGCTTCTCTGGCTTTACACCAAGACCTCATCCTGTTTTTGAGGAGTTTTCATGTAGTTCAAATCACTCTGTTCTACTAGAAAATCCTCTAAGGCACGGTGTGCCTCGCTATCTCGCATCTGTTTGGGAGGATGTTTCATGGTGCAAGCGCTAATGGCTTCTATGGGGCCTCGTAACCCCCTGTCTATGCCTAGCTGGGCACATCGAATCGCATCGATGGCTACCCCAGCAGAGTTGGGTGAGTCTTCTACAGATAGCCTGGCTTCTAAATGCATAGGGACATTGCCAAATCCAGACCATTCCACACGCAAGAAACAGACTTTGTTATCGTTTTGCCAAGGGACAAAATCGGAAGGGCCAATGTGAATGTCTCCATCGGGCAATCTGTGATCCAGCTGGGATTGCACCGACTCTGTTTTGGAAACCTTTTTAGATTGTAGGCGGCTTTGCTGCAGCATGTTCAAAAAGTCGGTGTTGCCTCCTGTATTGAGCTGATAAGTACGGTTGACATGTACACCTCGATCGCAGAGGGTTCTGGACACAACACGATGCAAAATAGTTGCTCCAAACTGGCTTTTGATATCGTCTCCAACAATAGGAAGTCCTTTTTGACGAAATTTATCTGCCCAGTCAGGATCGCTAGCAATGAAGACAGGAACACAATTCACCATGGCCACATTGGCATCTAAGCAGGCCTGAGCATAGTGGCGAACTGCTTGTTCAGAACCTACAGGTAGATAACAAACGAGAACTTGTGCGCCTGTTTGACGAAGCGTTTGGCTCACATCGACGGGTTGATGCTGTGCAAGGCGAAATGCTTTGTCATCGGGGTAATCGGACATGTGGCTTGCAATGCCGTCTAAAACGGGTCCCATGTGTACGGTGATCCCCCAATCGCGAACATGGCGATGAAATACAGTTGTACAATTGGGTTTAGCAAAAATAGCTTCGTGTAACGGGCGACCAACTTTTCGGCTATCAACATCAAATGCTGCAACCACTTCAATGTCAGAAACACCGTAGGGGCCCACTTTGGGGTGCATCAAACCTGCTACATCTTTCGAATCGCAGTTTTGATAAAAGTCCAGACCCTGCAGTAAAGAGCTTGCGCAATTACCAACACCTGCAATAGCCAATTTTACTTTCTTACTCATGTTCAAAACCTCTCTTACACGGCATCAGGAAAAGAAACAACCATCCCTCATATTGCCTTACTTGTATCTTGTCTTGTGATTTGAGCTCGTCAACCCCTTAAAAGATATTTGAAGGTGATGTGCTGTTGAAAAAGGGTTCTCAATGAGAATCCATTAAATTTTTTGCTCCTTGTTGTAGTGCCTGTTTTCCCAAATGATCACCTAAATTTTGGGCCAGGCTGTTAGAGTTTTCTTTTTCGTTTAGCGGGCAGGCACACTGCGCCTGCAGATCGATACGCTCAGAACCGTTAGAAGCTAACACGCTAGCATGCAAATGTAACTGTTTATCTTTCCAATGCCCGTAGGCACCGATGGGCAAGCCACATCCTCCTCCTAAAGCAGCTAAAAAGGCTCTTTCTGCAACGGTTTCCAAATGGGTGATTTGGTGATGCAGACCAAGAAACAGCTGTAAAAGTTCAGGTCGATTGCAACACTGTACGGCCAACGCTCCTTGACCTGGGGCAGGAGGCCAAAGGGTGGGATCTAAGATTTCGCTAGCGCGATGAGATAGATTCAGACGTTGCAATCCACAATAGGCAACAATAAGAGCATCGACGTTTTGCTTGCCGCTGTCCAATTTGGTTAGACGAGTGTCTAAATTGCCACGAATACTCACAACGCGCAGATCGGGTCGAGTGTGTAAGAGTAAAGCAGCGCGTCGTGGACTGCTCGTGCCCACGCGGGATCCTGCGGGAAGTTGATGCAGGGGTAAGTGATCTCGACTCACGAGAGCATCGGCCGGATGTAAGCGGGGCAATACAGCAGCCATAGGAAAGGGTTGTATGTCTAAAGCCATGTCTTTGTAACTGTGCACAGCAGCGTCCACTTCGTTGTCTTGCAGTGCCTGTAAGAGTCGATCTGTAAACATGCCCTTTTGGCCCACCTGAGGCAAGGGGAGATGCACCATGCGATCTCCTGTGGTTTGAACAGTGCGCTGTTTTACCTGCAGCTGCGGCCACACCTGCGCGAGCAAGCGAGAAACTTCATGAAGTTGTGCCTGAGACAATGAAGACCCCCGCGCCCCCAACACCACGGAGGTGATTGGAAGTGGGTTTTTGTGCGTGTTCATGAATCGTTGCGTTTAAATAGAGAACGAAGCAGGGATCGCCAATGGCGCCAAGGCTTGCATAAAATTCCAGCAGCCATAATCATACCTCCCACATGTGCAGCGGTGGAGATGCCTGTGGGAAACAGCATGTAAACCATTTCAATGGCAATGGCAAAGCCAATGAGCTGTCGACCGCTGATAGCCAGTATACCCCATAGCAAGAGTTGACGGTCGGGAAACGTGACGCCAAAAGCCACCAACAGCCCTAGCGCACTGGCAGAAGCACCCACAACAGGCGCACTAGAAAGTCCCAACGCATATGCAACACAAACAGCTATACCGCCTCCCAAAGCTGTGGCAAAAATAAAACGCAAAAAGCCTTTGCTTCCCCAAATATCTTCTAAAGCAGGCCCTAAAACAGCTAAAGAGATGGTGTTGAACACAATATGCATCGGTCCTGACAGGTCGTGTACAAGGGCGTAAGTAAGCACTCGCCAAACATGGCCCTGTTGCAAAACAGTTTGAGGATCTAGCATAAAAATGGAGTATAAAATTCCTCCCCAAAACGGACTGAGAAAAATGAGAAGGGAAAACAGCAGATGAATTCCTACAATGCCTCCAAGCAGCGTGCTGGTAGCCGGTGGCAGCCCAAATAGAGACCAGTGAGGCAGTGAAAAGCGCATCTAGATACCAGACTGCCTGAGATGATCTGTTTTTTCAACGCAGCGGCTACTTCCCGATACAAAAGCGGCTAAAGATAGTCTCCAGCACATCTTCGTTGAGGTTGCTTCCCAGCAGCTCATCAAGAGCCTGACCCGCTTCTCGTAGCAGGGCAGCCGCCACCTCGTGCGGGCTGTTTTGCTTCAGCGTTTGCAAGCCTTGTGCAATGGCTTGCTGGGCTTGTTGTACAAGATGAAACTGCTGTTCATTTGTGAGCAAGGGTTCCTGGTCGCAGACACGTTCTTGGGTTAAGATACGACGGAGATGTTGATGTAACGCATCCATCCCTTGGCCTGTCTGGGCGCTGATCCGCAGTACACTGTCTACATGATCTTTTTTTGCATCAGACGATTGGGATTGTGAGGCAGAGGCGTTTGCCTGTGTTGGGCACAAGTCGGCTTTGGTCAACAGTTGCATGATGGGGGCTTGAACTTGTGATAACAGCGTGCGTTCATGAGAATCGTCCTGTTTTTGTAAAGTGCTTGCATCCACCAACCACAAGATCACATGAGCAGAGCGGATCTGTTTGTGAGCTTGCTGCATGCCCATGCGCTCTACATGACCCGCTCGTGTTTCATCTCGCAAGCCGGCTACGTCCACAAGTGTGATGGGTATGCCATCTAGCTGCCAAGGCGCTTCAATGACATCGCGGGTAGTACCAGCAGTATGATGCACCAAAGCCTTCTGCTCATTGACCAGTGTATTGAGCAGTGTCGATTTGCCTGCATTG
>JBCCES010000014.1:0-13084 GCA_039030115.1 Myxococcota bacterium | reverse complement strand
GACCTGCCCATACAAGCCACGCAAAAAAGCAAATCCTGTTTGTAAACAAGAATTGTTTTGTAGTTGGGCTAGCAATTGAGCCATGTGGGGGTCGCATTGCAAAAACCGGCAGGACTCTTGCCGGCGGTAAATGACTACAAACACGGGCTGTACGCCTTTTGTTGGCAGCGTTTGCATTGTGTTATCCATGTCAAACACCGGGTACTTGTAAATGCCCAAGCGGGCACTGGGGTGACACACAATATGGCATGTTGCGGTGATGTGGGGCCGTTGTTGGGTTGACTGCCAAGAGGCGTCGAGTGCGTTGAGAGCATCGACTTGCATGGCTTCATAATGGGCAAGTTCTACGTAGATGCGGGGGCGATTGTCACAAGGAGGTTGTTGCATGAGCCAGCAAGCAAAGTCTACAGGCAGTTGCCAAAACAGATGGGTTTGTGGTCCTTGTGCGTCAAGCCATTCTTCTATCCACCGTTGCAACTGTTTGGCACCAGCCAGTTGGTGGGTGAGCTCTAAGCTTTCACAGATGGTGTCAACAATGCCGTTGCGTACCAAACTGCGATACAGCAATTGTCGTTTGCGCGAAACGTTGTCAAGCAGGGCTGGTTGGTGTGCAAATAGCAGCTGGTGTAGGTTGCTGTCTAGAGTGCGCAAGTTTGTGGTCATGGCATGCATATACCTCCTGCCAAATGGCGTGCAGCCGTTTGAGTTCTTGTTCTAGGTGTGCCAAAGGGGGAATGTTGTTGTCGCGCTCCAATAAAACAGGCGGCTGTTGCGGCATTTTGTTTAAAGCGTAGCGCAGCAGATCATACACAGGATCAATAATGTCTTCACCATGAGAGTCGATCAACAAACCGGGCCCTTGTTGTTCATGGCCTGCTACGTGCACTTGAATCACGCGCTGTAGAGGTAATTCATCGATGTAGCGTTTGGGGTCAAAGCCAAAGTTGCATGCGTTCACGTATACGTTGTTGACATCGAGTAAAATGTGACAACTTGCCCGTTCAGCAACGGCAGACACAAAGGCTTGCTCGCTCATATCGTGAGGAGCCATGCGCATGTATGCCGACACATTTTCAATGGCTAAGGGAATTTGCAAAATGTCTTGCACCTGTTGAATGCGGGTGGCTGTGCGTTCAATGGATTCTTGGCAAAAGGGTAAAGGCACCAGATCGTGGATGTGGGCAGTGGCCGTGCTGGTGTAGCATAGGTGGTCGCTGTACCACGCAACGTTTTGTTGTTGCAAAAAAGCTTTGAGCTCCAGCAGCTGAGTTTTGTCTAAGGGTTGCACGCCTGCCAAATCACCACACAAACCGTGGCAAGTCATGCTGAAGCGTTCTCGAGCTTGGTCGAGCAGTCGCTTGCGCCAACCTCCTGTGCGCAAGTAGTTTTCAGGTGCGATTTCTATAAATTGCGTATGCGTATGAGAACTTCGCAGCAGTTCATCTGCCAGGTCAAAACGAAATCCAAGACCAACACCTTGAGGCTTTTGTGTTGTCATGACAGTGTCGTTTTATGTAAGAACGTGGCTGCTGTGAGCAGAAAAGCCCACAGCAACCCTTTTACATCGGAATTTATCCGCCGCAGCTACCCTCGCCGCAAGATCCTTCCGATTTGGTTTTTTTGCCGCATTTGCCACACTTGCCCTCTTTACCTTTTGGGCTTTTCTTGCCACATTTGCCGCACTTGCCACATTTTCCTTCTTTGCCCTTTTTGCCGCACCTGCCTTCGGGCATGCTCTGAGGGTCTTTTTTAGAGGCCTTACTGGAGGCACATCCTGTGCCAATAAGAGGTGTTGTTAACAATGCAATGGCAGTGCCAAGACCTAGCAACAAAGAACGGTTTTTCATGTTTTCTCCTTTTTTAGGATATTCAAAAAGCGTGAAAATCTTTTTGAATCATCCGCGTTTTTACCTTATGGTTCATCCTATTTTTTAATGTACCATAAATATTTTGTCGAACGCTAGAGGCATTCACATGGCCTTCTGTTTTTTCGTACAATGAAAATTGTGAAACCACTCTCTTGCCTGCCCGTTGTTCATTTAGACGCTGCAACGGCCCTTGCCCGCGGTCAGCAGCATGGGGAGCAGTTGCGTGTGTGGATACAAGACATGGCAGCCATTCGGTTGCAGTTGCTACGCAAGGAGTGTGATTTTCGTTCTGACCAAGATGTATTTGATCTGGCCGAGGTACACGTGCCTTTGCTGCAAGCGTTTGACACACAACTATTTGAAGAGTGCATGGGAATCGCTCAAGGCAGCAACACCACACTGCAGCAAATTGTCATTGTGAACCACTACACCGATTTGCGAGATCTGCGTCGGCGTCGTGTGTGCCAAGGTACCTCCGCTGCTACACACAAGCGAGATCCTGGTGGTTGTTCCACAATATATGTTCCTAGACAGCAGGGCGCTTTGCTAGGGCAAACGTGGGATATCCATGTGTCTGCACTGCCTTACGTTGCTTTGCTGCATGTCAAATGGCAACCCATTGCAGATACCTTGCCGTCAGAAGCCTTTCTCATTACCGTGGCCGGTTGTGTGGGGATGACAGGCATGAATCATCACGGTGTGGCCGTGTGTATCAATAATTTGCACAGCGTGACCGCTCAAAAAGGAGTTTTGTGGCCTGCTGTTGTGCGTAAGGCGTTGCAATACAGCACGGCGAAGCAAGCCATGGAGGTGATTTTGCAATGCCAGGTTGGTTCGGGGCGCCATTATGCTGTGGCAGATCCGCACCATATTCAAGCTGCTGAAGTGCACTGTACAGCGAAGGTTTTATTGCCAACGCATCACCAAAAGCCCTATTGGCACACCAATCATTGCCTGAACGAGGAGATGGCCAAGCATCATTTTATTCCTCCCCATTCCAGCACGCGGCACCGTTTGTCCACCTTACATAACCTGCTTTCGCAACAGCCCCCTGAGAGTCTCACGGAGATGTTGGCTTGCTTGCAGCAGGTTGTTATTGTTCCAAAGCAGGAAGTGCACACGCGTGTGCATAACAGTGCGACCTGTGCCGCGTTGGTGATGGATTTGCAACAGAAGCAGTTGCATGCATGTGCGTGGGCACCATCTCCGCAGGCTGCTTTGAAGCAGATCTCCATGTGTGATAGGGTGGGGCCATCTTGAAAAAGTCTTTACAAAAGTCAGGTTCTTGCACAGCACCCAGTTCTCGTGTGCACACGCGTGCGCGCAATGGTGTGCACACTGGTGTGCCTTGGGCAAACAGTGAAGTGCAACCTTTGGATTTGGGCCAACCCTATCAAAGCGTTGCTCAGCCTATTCAGGTTAAGCCTACGTCTTGCCCGCAGCCCCTGGTGTATCCTATGCCCAACCAGCTATACCAGGCAGAAACCACGGCCGTGTTGCGTCATTGGCCTCAGGGATGTTTTGACGCCTGTATTACCGACCCCCCTTACAACATTGCACGACGAGGCAAGGGGATGTCGTGGGCGTTTTCTTCTCATAAAACCATCGATGACAAATGGGATGCGTTTTCGCCTCGTGCTTATGAGGCTTTTACAAGACGTTGGTTGAAGGAGGTATGTCGTGTGGTCAAACCCAACGGCAACATTTTTATTTTTGGCAGCTACCACAACATTTACACCATTGGAGCCATGGCGGGTCGTATGGATTTGCGTATTATTAACAGCATTGTGTGGATCAAACCCAATGCCCAACCCAATATTACGTGCCGTATGTTTACCGAAAGTACGGAGCAGGTATTGTGGCTGTGCAATAATACAACCAAAAAGGCCACGGGTTGGACGTTTCATTACCAGCACATGAAACAGTTGGCCGGGGGCAAGCAGATGCGCAATTTTTGGGAGTTTCCTGTGGTGCCTCAACGGGAGCGTCTGTTTGGAAAACACCCTGCACAAAAACCGTTACGCCTCATGGAACGCATTGTGTTGGCCAGCACCAATCCGGGTGAGAAGGTACTGGATTGTTTTGCCGGTTCTGGTTCTACTTTACTTGCTTGCGACCGGTTCAACCGCAAATGGGTGGGCATTGAGCGCGAAAACGACTACTGCAAGTTGGCTCATCGCCGCCTCGACGAAGAACGCCGGCAGCGGCGGTTGTTTGATGCAGCATAAGATCTTTCTACTGCGGTGCAGATTTGGAGATCATTTGGGTGAAAAATATGTAGACTAAAGCCCCCACACCGTAATGGCTTTGCCATCAGGCGCTGTTTCTTGCTTGACCCAGATGCGCTCATCCCAGCTTTTTCCGGCGCGACGGTCGAAGATGAGCAGGTGCCCTTCAGAGGCGTGAAACCGATCCATATAATCGGCTGTTTGCTGTAACCCATTGGTGATTTTTGTCGCAACAGCATCGTGTGCATGCACCAGCTTCAACTCCAGCACCACAGTCTGCTTCTTATCAGCACGCTGCAGCGTCACATCGTTATCGCCCAGTGGCCAGGTTACCACCAGGTCGGTCCGCCGACTGCCCACCGCCTGTTCACGATGAATTGCCCCACGTGAGTTGACCGTGCGCTGCAAAAACGCTTGCAGCAGCAGCTGTGGCCCTGCCTCTTTGTACTGAAACGCATCCAACCAGCTTTCTGAATGCTGCCGAAAAAATCGCTGAAACGCCAACAACAGCTCCTGCATGTCTAGCGGTTGGCCCAGCTTAGACAACTGCGGCGAGATGATTTCAAGCTTCTCTTGCCATTTGGCAGAAAGAGATCTTGGTATGACTTCGCGATAAATCGGATTCGCAATCACAATGCTATTGTGCGCATCACGGCAAACCAGACCTAAATCCATCACATATTCGACATCCCCTTCAGCAATATCCAGGGCTTGCCCACTCACAATGCTGCCTATCACCCGTTTGACACGCTCCTGCTGCAGTTTCGCCATGAGCTGGTCGAGGTGCGTTTGGCGGGTTTGAATAAGGCGCTCCTTAGCAACATTGATATCATCCACCGTAATGACCTTGCTGCGATCCTGCCCCGCTTTGCTTTCAAAACAGGTTTCATACGCTAATGCATTGACCAGCCACGGCTGCCCTTGCGTGAGTGCAAACACATGGTCACACACCCCCTCTTCAAACTGCTGTCCCGTCTCTTGAGTGTGCTGCGCATACAGCTGTTGTACATCCGATAACACAAAATCGCCCAACCGCAGCGATTTCGAATTGATGTTAAACGGGCTTGCTTCTGAAAATACCTGCTTGCCCTCTTCGCCTAACTCCATCCGGTAATCGCGCAAATGCCGCATGCCGCACAAAATAATACTTTGGGGAAACGGCATCATATCGCGCACGCAATAGCCTGCTCGCAGTTGACGCAATACAGAGATGAGCGTGTTACCTACCAACGCATCAATCTCATCTACCAGCAATACAATGGGCCGGTTAACATGCAAACACCACTTCGTGAGCAGGTTGCGTAAAGCATTCGCGGCACCTGCCGATTCAAAAATCTTGCGACTCTGCTGTGCCACAAACTCATCTTGCAGCTGCAACGAGGCAGATAGAGCAGTCTCCTCTAACAGCGACCAAATGCCCTTGTCAACATCCTGCCTGGCAGCTTGACCCTGCTCAACAGAGATATATACACAGTGCAGCTGCTTGTTATCGTTGAGGTAACGCGCAAGGGTCTTCAAACAGGTGGTCTTACCCGTCTGACGTGGTGCATGCACCAAAAAGTACTTCTCCTGGTCAATGAGAGAGAGCACCTCCTTCAAATCCCACCGCAACAATGGATCTAAACAGTAGTGCTTGGCCGCATTGATTGGACCGGCGGTATTAAAATACTTCATGATAATACCAATGTAGCACGTTGGCATGGCTACCAGGATAGCAGTTAGGTATTCTTCTTTATTTTGATCATTTCGCTGGAAAGTTTCATCTCAAAATTGGTATAATCTCTATCGAACTATGCAAGCGCAACATGTAACACAACCTCATCAAGGCGATGAGGTTGTTGCAGAGACACCAGGCAAGCGCGAGCCCCTTGTGAGAGGAGACAAAAGCTTTTCTGACATTACGTCTATGGTGTGTCGCATGCCTAACCTTCCTATGGGGCAGGTGCCCAGGGCATGGAAAATCGCTTTTGTTGTTGCGGCCAGTTTTGCAACACTGTTTGTGTGTTGCCTGGCCTATCTCGTTTGGCAAGGTGTGGGCATTTGGGGCCATGGTGGGCCAGTATATTGGGGATGGCCTATTGTTAATTTTGTATTTTGGGTAGGAATTGGACACGCAGGTACATTGATCAGTGCCATTTTGTTTCTTTTTCGCCAGAAGTGGCGCACAAGTATTAATCGTTATGCCGAAGCCATGACTATATTTGCGGTCATTTGTGCCCTCGTTTTTCCTGGATTTCATGTGGGGCGTATTTGGGTTGCCTACTGGTTGGTTCCCGTCCCCAATCAAATGGGCATGTGGCCTAATTTTCAGTCACCTTTATTGTGGGATTTGTTTGCTGTAGGCACGTACTTTACCGTGTCGTTGCTATTTTGGTATGTGGGGTTGATTCCTGATTTAGCGACCTTGCGTGACCAAGCAAAAAGCCGGTTGGCTGCACGCATGTATGGTGTATTTGCACTAGGGTGGCGCGGATCTGCGCGCCACTGGATCCATTACGAGAGAGCCTATTTGCTGCTGGCGGGTCTGTCCACTCCCTTGGTTTTGTCGGTGCATAGCATCGTGTCGTTTGATTTTGCTGTGAGTCAGCTGCCCGGTTGGCACACAACAATTTTTCCTCCCTATTTTGTGGCAGGAGCTGTGTTTTCGGGTTTTGCCATGGTGCAAACTTTGTTGTTACCTGCACGAAAATGGTTGGGTCTCAAAGAGGTTGTGACCATGAAGCACATTGAAAACATGAACAAATTTATTTTGGCGACGGGCAGTATGGTCGGCTATGCCTATGCCATGGAGTTTTTCATTGCCTGGTACAGTGGCAATCCTTACGAACAGTTTGCTTTTATCAATCGGGCCTTTGGCCCCTATGCTTGGGCTTACTGGACGATGGTTTCGTGCAATGTGTTGATTCCACAAATTTTTTGGTTCAAGCGTTGGCGGACACACATTGGGGTGAGCTTTGTGGTGTCTATTTTTGTAAACATTGGCATGTGGTTTGAACGATTTGTCATTACAGTGACATCTCTGAATCGCGATTTTTTGCCCTCTAGTTGGCGCTATTTTTCGCCCACGTTGTTTGACGCACTGTTTTTTATAGGTTCTTTCGGTCTGTTTTTTACGCTGTTTTTGCTCTTTATTCGTCATCTGCCTGTGGTGGCCATGTCGGAGGTGAAATCGGTGATGCCTCATGCGCAGCCTCACTGTGATCCAACAGCTTGAGTTAAGGTTTATCTGGGTGTGATTCATGTCTGATGTGCAACAACAGCAAACCCATGAAAGTTTGGGCTTGCGGTTGGACGACCTGCTTGCCACTGTGCGCAGTTATCACCCTCAAGCAGACAGCGATCTGATTCGCAGGGCATTTGTTTATTCTAACAAGTGCCATGAAGGGCAAACACGCAAAAGTGGTGAGCCCTATGTGAATCACCCTTTAGCAGTGGCACATATTTTAGCCCACATGCATTTGGACGAAGCCAGTATTTGCACAGGACTATTGCACGATACGGTAGAAGACACAACGGCCACCATTGAGGAAATTGAGCAGCTGTTTGGTGTCGACGTTGCTCAATTGGTGGATGGTGTTACCAAATTGTCTCGGGTGCAGTTTCACAGCAACGAGGAAAAGCAGGCGGAAAATTTTCGCAAAATGCTCGTGGCCATGTCCCGCGACATTCGGGTTTTGTTAGTGAAGTTGGTGGATCGTCTGCACAACATGCGCACCTTGCAGCACCATCAAGACCAAAGTAAACGGGAATTTATTGCTCGGGAAACCTTGGAAATTTATGCGCCTTTGGCCAACCGTTTGGGGATTGGGTGGCTTAAAATCGAGTTGGAGGATCTCAGTTTCAAGCACCTGCAACCCGGTGAGTATCAGCGACTCAAAACACTGGTGGGCAAAACAAAGGCACAACGTGCCCGAATCACCCACGATTTGATTGAACATATTGGTCAAGCCTTGCACAAGGCAGAATTACAACGTGCTGTTGTGTTGGGTCGCTCCAAGCATCTGTGGTCTATTTTTCACAAAATGTCCCACAAACAGCTCTCTTTTGAAGATGTGCATGATCTCATTGCCTTTCGGGTGTTGGTCGATACGCTAGAGCAATGTTATAGCGCATTGGGCTTGGTACACACACTGTGCAAACCCATTCCAGGGCGTTTTAAAGATTACATTGCCATGCCCAAACCCAACGGGTATCAGTCGTTGCATACGGTGGTGTTGGGGCCCCATCACGAACGGGTCGAAATTCAAATTCGCACACGTGACATGGACAAGATTGCTGAATCGGGTATTGCTGCCCATTGGCGATACAAAGAACGCAACAAGGTGGGAAAACTGTCGTCGGGGGAGGAGAAGACATTTGGTTGGTTACAGCAACTCATGAATTGGCAAAAAGAGCTTGCTGACCCTAGCGAATTTTTGGATTCTGTCAAATTGGATCTGTTTTCTGAAGAGGTCTACGTGTTTACCCCCCAAGCAGATGTCATTCCGTTGCCTCGTGGAGCCACACCTGTGGATTTTGCCTTTGCCATTCACTCCGATGTCGGGCTGCATTGCCATGGTGCGCGGGTGAACGATCGCATCGTTCCGTTGCGTTACCGTTTGCGCAGCGGAGACACGTGTCATATTTTTACCCATCCGCAAAAACTGCCCAATCGCCAATGGCTCGGGTTTGTGAAAACCTCTCGAGCTCGCACCAAAATTCGTTCTCATTTGCGGCAGATGCAGCGAGAGCACAGCAAGCATGTGGGTACACAAATGCTCGAAAAACAGCTGCATGCCCATGGGACAAGCTTAAAAAAGCTGACAAAAACCCGATCGTTTTCCAAGGCACTTGCAGCCCTGCCTTATCAAAATCTGGATGAGTTATTGATTGCCATCGGGTTTGGTGACATGGAACCTCACACCGTTGTCGAGCAGTTACGCAAAGATCCTGCCCTAGCGCACAACTTTGCAACAAGCAATTCGTCAAGCCTACAGCGTGCGCAGCACCAGCAAACCCCCCTAGGGGGGTTTAGTCGGTTGCTGCAACGCATTCAAGGGCGAGGCAGCGAAATTTGCATTGGCGATGTAGAAAACATTCTTGTCTCTTATGCGCGATGTTGCTCTCCCGTGAAAGGGGAAGATGTGGTGGGGTTTGTGACACGGGGTCGTGGATTGGTAGTGCATCGGCGCGATTGTCCGCGGGTGTTAGATTTGGAACCTCAAAGGCGCTTGAGCGTATCTTGGGGCAAGGGCGCACGTTTGGTGAGACGTGTTGGACTGCAAGTGTTAGCTGATGATCGCAACGGCATGCTCATGGAACTGTCGGGTGTGCTTTCTCACCACGGTGTGAATATTTCTCGAGCCCAGTGCCATGTCAGTCAAACTGGCCGGGTGTTGGCTACATTTAGTTGCGGTATTGTCGATGCCAGTCAGCTCAAGCAAGTGATGCGATCTTTGCAGGCCGTTGCAGGCGTGCACTCTGTTCGGCGTGTTTCGACAGCTGCCAATCCAGATTCCCACCATAAAAAAGCTCCGCAAGAGCAATCTTAAGTTCTCTTGTTTGTCTACCGCAAAGTTTCTTCGAGCACCGTTTTTGCATCGGTGTTTTGGTCGCGGTATTTCACAATAACAGCAGCAGCTACCTGCACGCCGTGGTGGCGAGCAAACGCGCCTTTGGCAGGGCGACTTCCAGGCACCACAACCGCATGGGCAGGAATTTCTAAACAGGGACCTGTCAGCACCCGTTCGTGCACCACATCGTACACCTTCGTGCTGGCCGTCAGCACCACGCCTGCAGCAATGACAGCACCCGTTCTCACAATGGTGCCTTCGTACAAGCCCACACCACCTCCTACAAACACGTTGTCTTCTACAACAACAGGAACAGCAGAGATGGGCTCCAACACCCCACCCAGTTGCACAGCCGCAGACAGGTGCACCTGTTTGCCCACCTGAGCACAGCTGCCTACCAGCACATGGGAGTCTACCATCGTTCCTGCATCGACATAGGCCCCCACATTCATATAAGAGGGCGGCATCACCACCACACCGTTGGCCACGTAAGCCCCTTGTCGAACAGTTGTTCCCCCGGGCACCACACGCACCTGCTGCGCTGCGTCCCAGTGACGTACGGGCAGGGTGTGTTTATCGACAAACGTAAAATCACCGCACTGGGTTTGTTGCAAAGTACCCAAGCGAAAGGCCAACAAAATGCCCTGCTTAACCAGTGGCACTGCTTGCCATTGACCCTGCTCGTTGCGCTGTGCTGCACGCAGTTGCCCTTGCTGCAGGGCTTGCAAAAATTGCGCCACCACATCCTCAGCCTCTTGTGTGGCCTGCAGTTGGGGTGGGGTTAGGGTGTTGAGGCGTTGGATATCGTCGTGCAGGTTTTGCTGTTGCATATCTGGATCTTACACGAAATCTACTTCCAATCGCAGATAGCATTCAATGCACCTGTGCAAACAGCTTTACTTTGCCCTGTACACACGTCACCTTGTGGTTTGCAGGTGTGTGCCGGTTGGTAGGTGCAAAAGCGAAGACCAGCCTTATTGTTATTCGTAGGGTGAGGTGGACCCAATGGGTTGTTCTCTATCGCAATGGTTGCTGCTTCGCAGGCTGCTTGAAACGTGTGGAGTCCTCGGTTGGCTGGGGCTGTGATTTGGGTGCAGTAATTGTCGTCGTCCCACGCATTAGGTAAGTCGCCATTGGCATCACCCAAAGCAAGACAACCAATCCCTCCCGGATTGCGAGCGCAAATAGTTTCTTGGTTAGCTATGTTAGTAAACTCCGTTAGGTAAACACTGTCGCAGTTTATATTGCTCGTATTTCCCATAGCGTCGGTTCCCAAGTAGGTACAAAACTCATTATCATTTGCAATGACTCCAAAGCCGGGCCATTCAGCTGCAAAATTTGTTCGTGTGCATGTTTCGTTTGGAGGGCCAGCTGTATAATCGCATGCTGGCTTGGTGCCCACAACCTCTTCGCACGTGCCTTGGGGGTCGCCAACAGCAGCTGGTTTGGCGAGTTGGTCTGTGCAGTAGGTTGCGTAAGCTGCCGCTTTTGCAGGCGAGGCGACGCATTTCTTTTTGGCAGAGGGAGGTACAGGCTTGCCGGTGGTGGGCGCGGGGTTTGCAGCAGACGTGCTGGTTTTTTTCTTGTTGGATGCAAGGGTTTTTGCAGAGGGTTCTTTGGGTTGCGTTTCTAGGCCAGGCTTGTCTACAGAGCCTTGGATTTTTTCGTTCTCGGATTTGTTTGTATTGTCATCTGGAGATTCATTGTTGCAGCCGCCTGTCAATACGGCAAGCGAGCACAATAAAATAAGATGTGTTTTCATTATATTATTCATTCTTCAAGCTTCAATTGATTGCATTTTCCCAAACTAAAATGCGTTTGTCAATGGAGAGTGTTGATGAACCTTGTAAAGACTTTTTATGACTCATAAAGATGTCGCAAAGATACATATAAAAAACCTCTTTTTTATTTATAATGAAAAAACAGAAAAGTGCAAGTTGCCCTGTGGGGTAAATATTTACTGCCTGTCTGCCCATCGCAAGGTGAACGCTGCACTGGTATAATCAACCCGTTTGCCAAAATGGCGAGGAAGTCTGTTTTTATGGTGAGAAGTACCACCCATTTGCCAGCACAGCTGTTGCGTCCGCAACTGCATTTTGTGTGCGGCAAGGGGGGTGTGGGCAAAAGCACCGTGTCGTGTAGTTTGGCCCATCTGTTTGCGCAAAGGGGTTTGTCTACGCTGTTGGTTCAGGTGGCTGCAAAAGATAGCCACAGCGGTTTGTTGCAATGTCAACCGATTGACAGCAAGATGCGTCGGGTGATGCCCAACATGCATGCTGTCAATATTTGCCCCCGTTTGGCGCTGCAAGAATATGTAGCCCTGAAGCTGCATTCAAAAATGCTGAGCCGTTTGCTGTTGGCAAATCCCTTTGTGCGGGCATTTACCCACTTTGCTCCTGCGTTGGCCCAGCTCAACATGCTGGGGAAAATTTGGTATCACGCGTGTGAAAAAGATGCTGTTGGCAGGCTGCGCTTCGATCGCGTGGTGGTGGATTGCCCGGCCACAGGCCATGGCGTTCGGTTTTTGCGCGTGGCTCGTGTCACGCAGCTAAGCATGCAGCACGGCCCTGTGGCCAAAGAGGCGCAACAAGTTGCAGATACATTGGCCGACCCTCAGCGTGCGTTGCTGCACGTTGTAACACAAGCTTCTGAGTTGCCCGCCACAGAGAGCGTGCAGCTGTGCCAGCAAGTGCAAAAAGACCAATCCATTTGTGTAGGAGCCGTGTTTCTCAACGCTCTCATGCCTGCGCTTTTTACCTCCAACCTGCAAAAGCAGCTCAAACAGTTTGAACAGTGGCTGCAGCAAGAAACATCTCAAACCACCCATTCACCTGCTGTGCAGCAGCGGTTAAAAACGTTGCATCGCATAGGGAACGAACGCCTGTTGCACGAACAGCAACAGCAGCATTGGGTTCGGTTTGTGCAGCGTTGTATGCACGATGTGCCCGTGTTGTCGTTGCCCTTTGTTTCACAACGCCCTTTACAGCAAGAGGGTGTTTGTCAATTGTCTCAGGTAATTGATCAGGCTGTTTCTTCTTAGAACCTGTTTATAATCTACTGCACTTGCCCCAGTTTCGTTTAAAATCCCCTCTGTTAGTAAGACTTAGAGATTTGCGAATCGGGTAAAAAAAAGCCCCGCTAAACGGGGCTTTGAACATGGCAAGCTTTGCCAGAAGTTTAGGGAACTAGAACCCACTCACATACGTTGTGGGTGGCGTTGCAAGCAACTTGGTTGTTGATGTTGCTACACAGGGCGTTTGCAACAGCTGGGTTGACATCACACGAGGGAGCAACTGCCTTGGTAAATTTACACAGATTGAAACCGAGAGCATAACGGTAACCATTATGGTTTCTTACCGCAGTAATAGAAGAAGTTTGCTCACAGGCTAGCCTTTTGGATTCGTCGGTAGCTTGTTGCCATGCAGCTACGTTCAGG
>JBCCES010000013.1:0-13790 GCA_039030115.1 Myxococcota bacterium | reverse complement strand
GGACCGCTGTGTGTGGTGCACTTTGATGCCCACACCGATGTGTACCCGCCCGCTTGGGATTGCAATGTACACCACGGTACGTTTATGCGGCTGGCTCACGAGCGGGGATGGTTGCAGCCAGACGGCGTGTTGCAAATTGGTGTGCGGGGGCATTTCGCCAGCGCCGAAGATGTACAAGCCCCTAGCAAGCTCGGCTTTCGCGTCATGACAACAGACGACATCCAAACAGGCGGTTTAAACAAAGCGCGGCAAGCCATTGAACAACTCCCTAAAGGACCTACGTACGTGACATTTGACATCGACTGTTTAGATCCTGCCTATGCACCAGGCACTGGTACACCTGTACCCGGTGGGCTGTCTTCTTGGCAAGCCATGCAGCTGTTGCAGCATTTGGCATCCCGGCATATTGTCGGTGGCGACGTGGTTGAGGTTGCTCCTGCCTACGATCACGGTGACATCACTGCATTAGCTGCCGCTTCTATTTTATGGGAGATGCTAGCGCTGCTTGCCAAAAAGCAGTAAAGAACATCCGATCACAACCCCCACACAGTGATGGCTTTGCCGTCGGGAGCTGTCTCCTGCTTCACCCAGATGCGCTCCTCCCAACGCTTGCCCGCGCGGCGATCGAAGATGAGCAGATGGCCTTCGGGCGCATTGAAGCGCTGCATGTAGCCGGCAATTTGCTGTAAGCCCTTGTCTATTTTGGTCGCTACGGAGTCGTTGCGATGCACCAGTTTAAGCTCCAACACAACAATCTGTTTGTCTTTCGTGCGCTGCAGTGCGGCATCCTTGTCACCCAAAGGCCACGTTACAACCAGGTCGGTGCGCCCACTACCCACCGCCTGCTCGCGGTAAATCGACCCACGGCTGTTGACCGTGCGCTGCAAAAATGCCTGCAGCAACAGCTGCGGCCCCGCCTCTTTGTACTGAAAAGCATCCAGCCACTCTGCCGAATGCTCGCGAAAAAAGCGCTGAAAAGCAGATAAAAGCTTGCGCATATCAAGAGGCTGACCGTAAGAGGTCAACACAGGAGGAGACACGAAAGACAACTCATCTTCCCAACCACTAGCCAACGCGCGTGGAATCACCTCTTCGTAAATCGGGTTAGCCATGGTGAGCGTGCGTGTTTCATCTCGGCGCACCAGACCGAGGTCTATGCAATACTCAACATCCATAGGATTTGGCTTTAAACTTTGCCCGCTAACAATGGATCCAATCACACGGTATACCCGCTCTTGTCTAAGCTTGGCGGTGAGTTGATCCAGGTGTGTTTCACGCCGCTGAATCAACTGCTCTTTGGCGGCATCGATCGCATCTGCCGTAATAACTTTGCTGCGGTCGCGACCCGCTTTGTTGCGAAAGCAAACATCATAAGCCAAGGCGTTCACCAGCCACGGCTGTCCCTGCGTCAGCTCAAACACCCGCTCATACACACCTTTTTCAAATTGCTGACCGGTGGCTTGCGTGTGCTGGCCATACAGTGTGCAAACGTCTTGCAACGAAAAATCGCCCAAACGCAACGAGTCCGACTTAATATTAAAGGGGCTCGGAGTCGCACCCGTGCGGGCATCTACCTGCATGTTGTAGTCGCGCAGATCGCGCATACCACACAGCACCACCGTCTGCGGAAACGGGATACGGCGGCGGTCCCCATACCCATTGCGCAGCTGCTGCAAAATAGAGACTAAAGTGATATCTGCCAACGAATCGATCTCATCCATGAGCAGTACAATCGGCTTGCGGTTTTGTTTGCACCATTGCCGCAACACAGTAATCAAAGCCCCCTCTCCCAAATGGAGCTGCAAGATCTCTCTCCAGTGCTCGTGAAGCCAATCATCACCCAACTGCACTTGCGCTTGTGTGGCCAATTCATCCAAAATGACTTGCAACGCCCGATCCACGTCACTGCTACATGTTCGCGCACGCTCCACCGACATGTACACGCAGGCATACTGCCCTTTGTCGTTTAAGTCGTCCGCCAATGCCTGCAGGCAGGTTGTCTTGCCCGTCTGCCTGGGTGCATGCACCAAAAAATACTTTCTTTGATCGATCAAGCTCAAGACTTCAGGCAAGTTCCAGCGCGACAGCGGATCCAAACCATAGTGCCTAGACACATCTATAGGTCCTGATGTATTAAAAAAGCGCTCCATTGCAGCAAGTGTAGCATCCGCTCACATGCAAGAACAATCAAACCACGAGCGACTTGCGTCATCCAACCACGATCTGCCTTCGCAGCGATCAGTCACTCCAACTCAATGAGTAGCTGGTCTGCCTGCACCGACTGCCCCTGCTTGGCAACCACACGTTTGACTTTACCAGCACGGGTAGCACGCAGCTCGTTTTCCATTTTCATTGCCTCCACCACCGCCAGGGCTTGTCCGGGCTGTACAGCCTCACCAGCAGTTACCAGCAACCGAATCACCTTACCCGGCATGGGAGAGACAATGTGGCAAGTTGCTTCACCTTGAAACAACGTCTCTTGCATTTGTTTAAGCCGATGACGACGTATCTCCAGCATTTGCATGCGCATGACGCGCCCACGCACGCGCACCGACACACTACCGTTAAGAGGGTTGCGGGTATAGTTTGTGTCGTCAATGTCTACATCGTAGCTTTTATTGTCTACAAGAACCGACACAATTTCCGATGGCATGGAACGCGCATCGATGGTATAGGTTTTGCCGTGTAGCGAAACGGTATAGCACCCATCGTCTCGATCACCGTCATCCACCTGCAGCAAATGCTCTTTGCTGCCCAGCTGTGCCATAAAAGTCATTTTGGCCATGTTCTAATTTAGCATTTCGCCTTGGGACGCACAGCCCGCCTGCCAGGATTTCCAAGATCCATCGCTGTGTTGTCGTGTACCTGTGGCAGGAGTCACTTGTCCTTGCAATCGCTTTTCACGTTCAAAATTGAGCAATGCTGCACCGATCAACCCCATTTCATGATGCTGAACACTAAACCAATCGGGTTTTTGTTTCTGCAGCTGTTGTACCACGCTTGTGTCATAAACACCCTGGCAAAAGGGTGCAAAACGCAGAACTTGACGCAAGAACATTGTATTTGTCTTACAACCTTTCACAATAAATTCTGCCAAAGCTCTGTCTAAACAAGACAAGGCTGCCTTACGGCTATTGCCCCACGTGATGACCTTTGCAATCAGGGGATCGTAGGCTGTGGTAATTTCACTGCCTGCATAAGCAGCCGTATCTGTACGAACAAAGGGGCCACCAGGTTGACGAAACTCCCGAATCACCCCAGGAGACGGTAAAAAACCACTGTCAGGATCCTCTGCACACACACGCGCTTCCATAGACCATCCTCGAGGGTGAATAAAGCCTGCAGGCAATTGATCTGCGAGCCGTTGACCTTGGGCTACTTCAATTTGCAACTTGACCAAATCCAGCCCAGAAACCATCTCGGTGATGGGATGCTCCACCTGCAACCGTGTGTTCATCTCCATAAAATAAAAATTGCGCTTCGCATCCACCAAAAACTCGATGGTCCCAGCGCCCACATACCCTACGCTGGCAGCGGCCTGGCAAGCCACCTGGGTCATACGCTCGCGCAAAGCAGCATCCACAAAGGGGCTGGGGGATTCTTCGATAATCTTTTGATGGCGACGCTGCACCGAGCATTCCCGTTCGGTAAAGGCACGCACACAGCCGTGTTGATCACCAAACACCTGTACTTCAATATGTCGAGGCTGATCCAAAAATTTTTCTACATAGACTGCGTCGTCGCCAAAAGAGGCTTTAGCCTCACTGCGAGCTGCTTGCCAAGCCGAAGAGAACTCCTGAGCTTCATTCACCTTGCGCATCCCCTTGCCGCCACCACCCATAGAAGCTTTTAGCATCACGGGGAAACCCATTTGTTCGGCACAAACAAAAGCCTCTTGTTCATTGCGAGCAGGCTGCTGCAAGCCAGGCACCACAGGAATATTTGCCTCTTGCATGGCCTGACGCGCCTTCGTTTTGGAAGACATGGCACGCATCACACGAGCATCCGGCCCAATAAACCCTATACCCGCCCGCTTGAGCGCATCGGCAAAATCGGGGTTTTCCGACAAAAAGCCATAACCAGGGTGCACAGCATCCACTCCAGCCCTCTTAGCAATGTCAATGATTTGCTGGATATCCAAGTATGCCTGACACCCTGTCTCTCCCTGCAACGCATAAGCTTGTGCGGCATAGCGCACATGCATGCCCAAACGGTCATCGGCAGCGTATATAGCTACTGTCTCAATACCCAAATCCCGACACGTACGCATCACGCGCACAGCAATTTCGCCTCGATTAGCCACTAAAATTTTGCGTAACCTTACACCTGCCATCTTCCTGAGTCATGCACCATCTTTTGCCAGGGCATTGTAACACGACAGCGCCAATCGCCCATCAACCTCTGGTTGGAATGAAAATACCCTCGCCATTTGTTCTGTTTATAGCAGAGCTAACAGTATCTTGCCCCGACACTGTTTCTACATGGCTCAGACACTTTGCCGTGCTACACTTGGGTGCATGGAACGCTTTTTTAACACCGCTGGGCCGTTAAACCCGAATGAACATTATATTTTAGACCCGCTTTCACGCTGGGATTTGTCCGAGGTCTTGACACTCATCCATCAGAAAAAATATTTTTTGTTGCATGCACCCAGGCAAACAGGGAAGACCACATGCCTGAAGGCTCTGCGCGACCATCTCAACGAAGCAGGGAGCTATCGTTGTGTGTACGTTAATGTAGAAGCGGGGCAAGCTGCTCGAAACGATATTGAAGCGGCCATGGCTGCGATTTTTAGAGAGCTGGCTCTTGAAGCGCAGGATCAGCTGCAAGACCAATGGCCAGAGGAGCACTGGCGAACCATTTTACAGCAAGACAAAGCTTTGAGCGCATTGGGATCTTTGCTACGGGGATGGTGTTTGCACAATCCCAAACCCTTGGTGCTGTTGATTGATGAAATTGACTCCCTGCTCGGTCTGTCTCTGATTTCTGTGTTGCGTCAATTGCGTTTGGGCTACCCCAAACGCCCCGATCGTTTTCCCAACAGCATCGTGCTATGTGGTTTGCGCCACCTGCGCGACTACCGCATGGAGTTGGGAGAGGAGGGGGAGTATTTGGTGAAGGGGGGCAGCCCCTTTAACATTCACTCCGAGTCGTTGCGCCTGGGCGGTTTTTCGTTGCGTGACATTCAAACACTGTATGCGCAGCACACGCAAGAAACAGACCAAAGGTTTGAAGAGGGTGTGTGTAAGCGGGTGTTTGAGCTAACGCGGGGTCAGCCGTGGCTGGTAAATGCCTTGGCCTACGATGTTTGTTTTCGTAATAAAGCGGGGCAAGATCGCAGCAAAGTCATCACGGTGAGTGATATGGAAGCAGCGAAAGAGCGGTTGATTCAACGTCGCGAAACGCACCTCGACCAGCTCATGGCCAAGCTCAAACAAGAACGTGTGCATCGGGTGATTGAACCCATGCTACTGGGAATCGAGCAGCCCATGTCGCCACAAGATGTGGAATATGTGCAAGACCTGGGCCTCATCCACTGTGAACTCAATGGGGAGATGCGCATTGCCAATCCCATTTACCATGAGGTCATTCCCAGGCAACTATCTTACAAACATCAGCTGGGCATCCAGCGACGGCAGGCCGACTATGTCACGGCCACAACAGGCAAGCTGCACGTGAAGAAATTACTGCAAACCTTTCAGCAGTTTTTTCGTGAAAATGCCGACAGTTGGCTAGAAGGGTTTCAGTATAAAGAGGCCGGCCCTCATCTGATTTTGCAAGCCTTTTTGCAACGTATTATCAACGGCGGGGGGTCCATTCACCGTGAGTATGCACTTGGCCGTGGGCGAACCGATCTCCTGATCACGTGGCCACATCATGCTGCTGTAGCAACCCAAGCAGCCCAAAAGGTTGCAATAGACAGTTTATCAAGCCGACCGAGCACGCAGTGCCAACAAAGCCCCTTGGGGCCGCAGCAGCGGCGTGCGCATTACCAGCGTGCGCAGCACCAGAGAATTGTATTGGAGTTGAAATTGCTTCGTCAAAAAGATGGCTTTGACAAAAAGCGGGCGGAGGGGTTGGAGCAGACGGCAGAATATATGGATGGCTGTGGTGCTACAGAGGGCCATTTGCTGCTGTTTGATCGGCGTCCTGGCAAATCGTGGGATGAGCGCATTTGGGTGAAGCCCGAAAAATCCTCCGACGGCAAGAAGATTACGCTATGGGGACTGTAGCGCCTATTTACGCCAAAAAGGCATAATGATACATTGCGACGAGATGGTTTTCTCTTTGCAAAACAAATACAAACAACTTGTCGTCTCATTAATACTCATCTTAATAGTACCTGTTTTTTTACCTCAAAATCTGGATTCATTATCTCTTTCTTTTTGTATTTTTTTATCTATTCTAATCTTCTTGCGCGAATTTTGTTTAAACGATCAAGTTTTTCGTTTCTACGCCATTTTTGCCGCAATGGGGTTTGTATGCGATGGATTACACCTTTTTCTTGCAAACGGGATGCATACTTGGATCTCAGCAGTGATGGCTGACTCCATTTATTCTATTTTCTTGCTGGTTGCAGCATTGTTAATCGGACGGGAAATCTTTGTTGGAAAAGAGGTAACAAACGACACCATTTTTGGAGGCGTCTGTTTATACTTTTTATTAGGCATTTTGTGGTCTTTACTGTACGACAACCTATCCCTTTTTCAACAAGAAGCGTTTCGCTGTGAAGACAACATCGCTTTTTTCGATTTGTTGTACTTCAGCTTTGCAACACTGACCACCGTGGGCTATGGCGACATCACACCAGTGACTCAATTGGCCAAAATGGCGACGAGCCTACAAGGAATTGTAGGCATTTTGTTTCCTTCTGTTTTCATGGCAAGGCTCATCGGTTTATACGGCAACACAAGAAGCTGGCAAAGCATTGTGACATCGGAGCATTCTGTGCTAAAGTAGCTTTCAGCTAAGGAGAACATCATGGCTCGTGTTACCGTAGAGGACTGTTTAAAAAAAATTGATAATCGTTTTGCTTTAGTTTTACTGGCAGCGGCTCGTTCCCGACAACTCATGCGGGGGAGTAGACCCCTCGTGGAAAACCACAAAAACAACGAACAAGTCGTTGCATTGCGTGAGGTAGCAGCCGGAAAATTGCGTTTTGATCGCAACCTCAAAGAGGTTCTACAAGCTTCGTTGGTAGACCTGCGCAACCAACACAAGCAAGAACAAAAACCAAACAATGTTTAGAGATTATCTGCATGAAAACAGGTTTTCACATGACTCTTCCTGTGATGTTTGAAAACATGTTCTGAACGAGGAGGCTCGTTTTGTCTTCACCGTCTCCTTTGATCTCTTATCGCAACGTATACAAATCCTTTGGTCAACAATCGGTGTATCGGCAGCTCAATCTGGATGTGTACGAGAGAGAAACCCTATGCATCATCGGGCCATCGGGTTTTGGCAAAACCGTTGCCCTCAAAATGCTCATCGGCCTCATTCAGCCAGACTCAGGGCAGATTCTATTCGATAACATTGATCTGACTGACTTTGCCCATGACTCACAATTTTTGCCCATCCGCAGGCGTATTGCCATGGTGTTTCAGTGCGCCGCTTTGTTTGATTCTCTGTGCGTGTTTGACAACATCGCCTACCCCCTACGAGAACAATTTTCTTTGAATTTTGAAGAGATCCGCAGCCGGGTTCTTGAAAAATTGCAATGGGTTGGCTTAGCCCAAGCCGTCAATAAAATGCCTTCTCAATTGTCAGATGGAATGAAAAAACGCGTAGGCCTAGCTCGTGCCATCGTGACACAACCAGAAGTGGTCTTGTTTGATGAACCAACGGCTGGATTGGATCCTGCCAATACAAAACGCATTTCTAACCTGATCATCTCCTTGCGAAAAACCCCCGGACATAGGGCCAGTATTGTTGTGACTCATGACATGCCTACAGCCGAAAAGATTGCCGATCGTGTGGCGCTCATGGGAAATGGCAAAGTCAGAAACACAGGAACATTACAACAACTGCGTCACAGCTCCGACAAAGAGACCCAAGCCTTTTTTATGCTAGAGCACAACAGCATGGAGCGTTCATGATAAGCTACAAATATGGAAGGCAATAGTTACAACAAGAAAACCGACTCATCAAGCATCCAGTTGGGCGCATTTATTTTACTGGGCATTGTTGTTTTCGCAGCATTGATTTTTTTAGTAGGGCAAAAACGGAATCTATTTGACTCCACTGTTGTGTTGAAAACCCGTTTTGACAACGTAGCAAATTTGGCCATTGGAGGAGAAGTTTTGCTAGGAGGAGTTGTTGTGGGCCATGTTCGTCACATTGAATTCCCCAATTGGAAAAAAACAGAAAAAAGATCCGATAAAGTGACTGTTGTAATGCATATTTCCAAAAAAATGCTCTCATGGATCCGAAAAGATTCGGTTGCACGAATCGGCAGCAGGGGACTGTTGGGGGAAAAAAACATCAACATCAGCATTGGATCTCCTAAAGCGGCAAGCGTAAGCCATGGTGACATACTTGAATCTGATCCTCCCTGGGATTTGAGCGGGGCCTTTGATGAAGGTCAAGAGTTGTTAAGCCACTCCAAACACACGGCCAGGCAACTCCAAAAACTCATGGATGAGTTAATCAAACAAAAAGCCGATGAAGCCATCGCTCAATCTATCTTATCTATGCGCAATATCTTACATGAAGCTGAGAAAGGAGGTGGACTCATCCACCAACTGATTTACGGAAAAAAGGAGGGCAAATATTATCAAAAATTCATGCACACCCTAGCAGAAGACGGCGAAGATGTCTTGTTGGCAGCGCGCAACATGTTACATCAGGCAGCTGAAATTCTAGCAGATGTGCGCGCAAATCCAGGTCTTGTTCACAGCTTGCTGTACGATGGTACAGGTAAGGAACTCATTCCCCACCTCACCGCAGCTGCTCAGGATTTACACGACATTGTAGCAAGCGTGAAAGAGGGAGAAGGTTCCATCGGCCGTTTACTCATAGACACATCTGTTTATGAGGACATCAAACGCATTTTAAGCAACGTACGCCGCAATAAGGTACTGAAAGAACTCATCCGATATGCCATTTCACAACAAGAAGACTCATGATTCTTGACTCCTACCAACAGGTGATTCTTGTTTAATTTAGGGAACCAAGACCATGCCTAAAAAAACTTCTTCGCGCCATAAGAACCTGCCATCTGGTATCTGGACGGCCTTAATCACCCCATTTGACCAAAAGGGTCAGTTGGATTTGCACGCTTTTGGAGATCTTGTTCAATGGCAAATTCAACAGGGCGTGCAAGGTCTCGTTGTATGTGGTAGCACAGGCGAAGCAGCTACTCTAAATGACAAAGAACGATTGCAGTTGCTGGAAGTGTGTCTGAAGCACGCTGCAGATCGCGTGCCCGTGATTGTAGGAGCAGGAAGTAACGATACACGCCAAGCACAAGCTCTACATAAACGCATGGGACAAGCAGGTGCCTGCGCCACCTTACAAACTGTTCCTTGGTATAACAAGCCCTCGCAAGAGGGACTTTACCGACATTTTTCTTGTATTGCTGAAAGTTGTGACACGCCATTTTTTGCCTATAACATCCCGGCGCGCACAGGCATTGATTTGCATGTAGAAACGGTCTTACGTTTGGCCAAAGCATGCCCTCACATGATAGGCCTTAAAGACGCCAACGTTCAGGCCAAACGCCTACAATTTCTGATCCACGATCTTGCTTTGGTACGACCAGACATGCTCGTTTTAAGTGGGGAAGATCACTTTACACTTCCCCTGTTAGCACTGGGGGGACACGGAGTCGTTAGCGTGGTTTCAAACGTTGCGCCCGCTGAAATGGTACAATTGTGGCAAGCATGGTGCAAAAACGATGTCCATCAAGCTCAACGCCTTGCTCACCGCATGACGACATTGGCCGAGTTGCTGTTCCAACAAACCAATCCCATGGGAGTCAAAACAGCGTTGCACTTGATGGATCGGGCGCAACTGACTTTTCGTTTGCCTTTATGTCCTCCCAACAATCAACAGATTCAGCAACTGCGGGCAAATCTGTCGCAATGGGGTCTCTTGTAGTTTTTTGTATCGATCTAAACAGGGAAGATTTTTGAACAATGAAGCGTGAGCCATGGATATAAATCTCCTTTTTACTTTTTGCCTCTGCCTATTGTTGTCGGGATTTTTCTCTGCTTCCGAAACCGCTTTGACCGCCCTGTCTCATGCAAAAACCCGTCAACTCCTAGAAGGGACACACAGGTTATCAGCCCTGCATTTGTGGTTGAAAAAGCCTAACCTTGTTTTAACGACAATTTTAGTATGCAACAACTTGGTCAACACACTGGGTGCAGTTGTTGCAACTGTTTTTGCTCAAAAGCTATTCAACAGCTACATGTTAATTGGGGTCACCACAGGAATTGTCACATTAGCACTGCTTCTAATCGGCGAAATTACCCCAAAGATTTTTGCTAAACACAATGCCGAACGCGTTGCACCTTTTTCCATGAACATCTTGTTACCCATGTACTTTTTGACTTCACCCATCGTGTACATACTGAGCTGGTGTGCAAGCTTGCTCGTCAAGTTAGCCGGAGGGAACACATCTCCCAAACACCCCATTGCAACACAAGAAGATATTGATTTCTTGATTCGACTCGGCCATAAAGAGGGCGTTTTGCGAGGCAAAGAGGGGAAAATGTTGGACAGTGTTGTGCAGTTTCGCGATACCTTGGTGCGAGATGCAATGGTGCCTCGATCACACATGCATTGCCTAGAGAAAGGAGCAAAACTCCAAATGGTTATTCAAGCAATTCAACAAAATGCTCATTCACGTTGTCCCATATACGAAAAAGATCTCAACCACATTATTGGGGTGTTCTATGCTAAAGATTTGATCCGCGTCTTGGCCCAAAATAACAACTCTTTTTCTTTAGGGAACTACATTCGACCAGCCCTGTTTGTTTCTGAAAAGATGAAAATGGGCAGCCTGCTGCGTGAATTTCAACAAGGTAAAGCACACCTTGCTATTGTGGTCAATGAATCGGGAGCAACGACAGGAATTATCTCTTTGCAAGATGTGCTCCAAGAAATTGTTGGACATATCCACGATGACTATGACAAAAACAGATCGGGTAGAAGAAAAAAAGCTTAAGTTTGTTTGAACACTTCTCCTTGACGCGAAGGTCCAAAATTTCCTAGCCTAAAAGAAAACCATAAAAAGGGAGAAAATGCATTTTTGGATAAGAATCTGTTTTGCTTGTGTGTTACTCACCCAGGCAGGATGCTCCCATGCACCCACTCGTCACTCACCTTCTATATTAGCTCTTGCCGATCTGCAACGGTTAGAGGATCAAATTAACAGGTCGATTCAACAAGTTAATCCTAACGTCTCCATTGGCATTCACGTCGTCTCTTTAGCAAATAACAAAACCCTGTATGGCAAGAATCCTAATCAACTATTTATACCTGCAAGTACACTCAAAGTTGTAACTGCAGCTACAGCTTTGCACACCCTCGGCTCAAGCTATCGATTCACAACAAAGTTACTGACCTCAGCTCAAAACGGCAAAATGAGGCGTTTAAAAGATCTGTACCTTGTGGGAAGTGGTGATCCCACACTGACTTGGAGTCACCTGGCGCGGATGGCCAATGAGCTAAAACAACATGGAGTTCGCGTGATCCAGGGCGACGTCGTGATAGACGACAGCGCCTTTGACAATTTGTTATGGGGAAAAGGGTGGATGTGGGACGATCGCTTCACAGCCTACTCCGCCCCTATCGAAGCCGTCAACTGCAACGGCAACAGCTTAAAACTACGCATTATTCCAGCGCAGCAGACAGGAAAACCTGCTCGGGTACTCATGACACCCCCTACACAATTCGTCAACATACAAACACATGTGACTACAGGGCAATCCACAACGCCTCAAAACATCTCCTTCACAGTGACGGATCCCAAATTTCCCAATGCTCGGGATCTCAAACAGGGATTGCAAAACGGTCAAACCATCTTGCTAAAAGGAACTCTTCCAAAAACAGGTGCACCTCGCACTTTGCATTTTGCTGTTAGTGAACCAAGTCTGTTTACAGGCACATTGCTGCGCGAACTTTTGCAAGCTCAAGGAATCCAACTCAAGGGAACAGTACGCAGAGCCCCTGCCCCCAAAAACGCACAACAATTAGCTATACACTACTCACCCTCTCTAAGAGAAATGCTCGTCGACATCCTACGCACCTCCAACAATCACGCAACAGAAATTCTTTTGAAAACCCTTGGTCAACACATTCAAGAATCGCAAGAACCAAAAGATGATTTTTCCAGAGGGACACAAGCTGTTTTGAAATTTTTAAAGCAGAGAACGGAAATACAAGCCAATCAACTACATATCGTAGATGGTTCCGGTTTATCACGATACAATTCAATGAGCCCCCGCCACATGACCAGCTTGTTGACTTCCGTGTGGCAGGAGTTTTCACTACAGCCTGATTTCGTCGGTTGCATGCCACCTCTTGGTGACAACAAAAGTTTTCGCGTACAGTTGTTATCACAACCACATGCCCGCAACATTCGAGCCAAAACCGGTGGCATGGGGTCCGTAAGCAATCTAGCAGGTTACATGATGACCAAACAGGGAGATCCTCTCGCTTTCACAATTTTCGTGAACGGGTTTTTGGGTAGCGGACAGCCCTATCGAAAACTACAAGAACAAATTTTATCCATTCTTTACAACTTGCCAAAAATCCCTTCGTAATAAGCTATCTGAAACACTGCCGTACCTGCTTGCAAGATGCACAGCTATTTTTCCTAGACAAATTGGTTCCTATGTGACACATTGCAATAGTCAGCAATTTAGTGACAAAAGATAAAGGAGATCAAAAATGAAACATGCAGATAAAATAGCCTGTTGCTTTTTTCCAACTACAGTACCATTTGTAGATGATGAAAAAGAATTTTTACAACGCACAGCCTTCACAACCCAGGTTGACAATGCCTACAGTGTCTTTCAACTCAGGCCTGAAGAAGCCTTGAAAACAGTCAATGTGGAACACTCTCCCATCGATCCGGCCACAGAAGTGTACAACGACCAACGACACCAACGGGTCTCGGTTGTGGTGGTAGACTACCAAATGCCTGATCTGAACGGCCTGCAATTTTGTGCACAGATAGGCAAGCGCAGCGTGCGTCGGATTTTAGTGAGTGCCGAACTGCCCATTGAGAAGGCTGTTGTTGCCATCAACAAAGGGGACCTGCACGGGTATATCGAAAAGAAAAAGGGCGATCCCTTTCAGCAGATAACAGACTTAATGCGCCAGCTGCCCATGGAATTTTTTTGTGAAGAGACCGGCACCTTTGCACAAGCAGGCGCCAAGGCACAAAGTGCACTGGACGAAAGGAAATTTGTGCAACACTTTTCACAGCTACAACAAGAGCTTCACATCGCCGAGTACTACATGTTAAATCCAGCAGGAACATTTCTGCTGCTAGGCAAAAACAAAGAGGGCTACGGATTATGCGTTCGCAGCCGCGCTCAACTACAAGAGTTGGCCAAGCAAGCCCAAGCCAAAGGAGCACCTAAGTACATCACCATGGGCCTAGCAAATGCCGAATGCCTGCTGTGCCTGCCCGATCCAGCCAACCAAACCCTCACCGAAAGCGTCGCCTGGGATCGCTGCGTCTACCCCATTAGCCACTACTTCGTAGGCAGAAGAGGAGCATACTACATGACATGCCAGCCAGGCATGCTCGATCTCACCTTCAGCCGCATCCGGTC
>JBCCES010000012.1:0-13820 GCA_039030115.1 Myxococcota bacterium | reverse complement strand
TGGCAAAAGCAAATTTGAACGGGATAAAAAACGGGCCATGGGGCTCGGTAGAAATCATCGTGCCGCCTTGTGGCAAATTTGAGATAAGCGGCTTGGCGAACCACTCATACAAGTCGTTGGCGAATGGCACCATCAGGATAAACAAAACCAACACCGAGCCAATGTGAATCTGATACAGATGCAAAAAAATGCAAAAAGGCAACTGTCAGCAAAACCTGTAAAGGCAAATCTCCCCTCAAATGCATAGAAGTTCCACACAACCAATGTACGGTAGACTACCGTGAAACCAACGCTAACGGTGATCTTTACACAATCGAATGTGTAGACAATACAATGGAATCTTGCCAATTAGACTCAGATTTTGATCTGACTGCTTTTTGCCAAACGCGTGCTAGTGCTGCTGACTTTAACGGCCACACCGTATGCACCTCTGTGGCCGAAGTTCCTGCTCAATGCAAACTCAAAGGAGGGTTTTGTGAGCTTTACTTCAGCGCTAACGTTAACGGTTTTAAATGTACAGATGCTGGTGTAAGTTCCAATCCACCAGAAAAACATAGTGTTATGTGCAAAAAAAAAGCGGCACCCGATTATGTGGGCAATAACTATAAATTTGATGCCTGCGAAATGGCAAATAACGACGGATGTTCACAGGTATACACAAACTTGGCACATAAAACACAAGCTGCATGCTTAGCTATTCAGGTGGTTCGCGACGCTACAGCAGTGGCAAACGCTGTTGACGCTGCTCCACGAGCCATGAATGCAGGGCACGAAATGGCATTTTTAGTCGGTAAGCAGGCATGTGATTATACTCCAGGCAAACCTGCGCATCACACGCCCAATCTAGAAGAATTTATCAAGATGTGCGGTGCACTCTCTCAAAACAAATGCGGCGCAGACAACACCAAAGACATGTGCAAATGGGTTTCTAGCGCTCCATAACAGCACACAAAACAGCATAAATCAAACAAAATCGCCAAAAGCAGTTGCAGCCCTCAGAACGCTTTGGTGTAATGTGTGTGAAAGTGGATCTACGCTAGCATAAAGCTGCGTGGTTAGCCTGCCTCAAAGATGTTTGATCTACCGATTTATCTATCTGACATGGCAGTTCGCATGGGTATTGTACTTGTAGGCGTTATGCTGTGTGTTTCTGTTCACGAATTTTCCCGCGCGATGATGGCGATACACTTAGGAGACAATCTGGCAGCAATCCTCAAGCGCAACACCCTAAATCCTGTGATGCACATCCACATTATTTCGACCCTTGCGCTCCCTGCTGGCTTGGTGTTGTTGGCAATGATTACGGGCAGCCAAAATGTTCCCTTTGTGGCCATGGGATTAACCGTCGTACATAACCCTCTCAACTTTAAGCACTATTTTTGGGGACGAGATTTGTCTACTCGCCAAGCCCAATGGCTCATTGCTGTGTCTGGCCCCATAGGAAATAGCCTATTTGCTTTGCTGTGTTGGGTCTCGGCCGGGCTGCTTGTCAAAATGCAGTGGTTTCATTTTTATACCTATTCACCGGCAGACGCACTCATGCATCTAGTCTATTTGAACGTGACTCTTGTGATTTTTAACATGCTTCCTATTTTTCCTCTCGATGGCGCGTTTATTTGGCCACAATTTTTTTCTAACCGAACGCTCACACGGTTTTTTATTATTCGACCTTGGATCAGTGTAACGCTAACAGCTGTGCTTATTTTGGGTGGGGGCTCTTGGATTGCTTTGCTGGCACGCCGCATTACCCATCAAATGCTGGCCGTTTTTACATGAAATTAACTGCTAACACCATTACCGCAACACGCATGATATTGGTTCCCTTTCCTTGTGTGTGGCTGGCCCAAGAAGATCTTACGTACAAGTGGATTGCCTTTTTTTTGCTCATTGCACTGGGGATGACAGATTTTATAGACGGATGGCTGGCTCGCCACCAAGGTCCAACAAAATTGGGTGCACTGCTTGATCCGGTGGCCGACAAAATCTTTACTGCTGCAGTCGCTCTCTCTTTTGCTGCAATGCATGCTTTTCACGGTGCGGTTGTAGCAGCCATTTTAGGGCGAGAGTTCTTCCTTACGGGTTTTCGCAGCAGTCTGTTGCAACGGGGTCAACGCATGCAAGTCCACCCATTTGCCAAATTGAAGACCATCTTCCAAATGGGAGGATTTGGCACGATTTTTCTCACGCTCTTTTCTCCCGATCCTTGGCACACAAACATTCCAGCGATTGTGGGATTGCTGTTTGCAGCTGTGTGGACCCATTGCAAAATACACAAGCAAACTCCACCGACGTGGTTACTCCCTGTTGCAGGAGCTTTTGCTTATGTAGCCATTGCCAATACGGTATTGACTCCAAACACCTCGGCCCATACACAAGCTGCCGTCATTGTATTCATGACATGGGCCAGTGCCGTTATCTATGTGTACCGAGGCTGGAAAATCGTATGGTCTCATCTTCGCACATCGGACGCAGTTCGTTTTGTGTGGGCTATGACCTATCCCATCTGTGTAGCCATGTGGGTAACTGTCAGTTCCCATTTACTGCTCCCCCTCATTTTTTGGCTGGGGATTGAGCTTGTACACGGAGGCATTGACAATGTGGCGTCAACATACAACCGTCATGTTGCTGCAACAACCCTCGGGTTTAGCAGTTTGCTTGCTTTGGCATTTTGCATGTTCGCTTTGGGTGCTGCTTCGTTATCTGCTACCCAATGGATGCTACCAGTTGCCTGGATCATGTGGACTGCGAGCATCCTCTTGTGTGCCAAAGCTGCTTGGCAAAACAGACAGATATTTATGGCTCCAACACCAGATGCGTCATGACGATTGTCAACGCCAGCAAGTCCCCCAACACGGTGGATATAGCCATCGTAGGTGGTGGCATAACGGGACTCGCCGCCGCTGCCGCTCTGCCTCGTGAGTACCGTTGGGCCTTGTTTGAATCTCACAGCCAATTAGGCGGTAAGGTAGCAACCCAGCATGAACATGTACCACATATGGGGGATTTCGTGCTCGAAAAAGGACCCGATTGCCTAGTGGCTGCTCAAGCAGAGAACATCCTCTCTTTGTTTGACCAACTTGGTTTAGCAACGCATATTCTACCCACAACCCAAAGGGACTTACCTGTTTTTGTATGGCACAACAGCAAAGCTGTCCCCCTTCCTCACAATACACACTTAAGCATCCCCACCCAGCTTGCGAGTTTATGGCGTTGCCCTCTCATATCGTTGCAGGGCAAGCTACGACTGTGTGTTGAGCCCTTTTTACCCTCTTCGCTCTCTTTGCCTCAAGACTCTACAGCAACACAACAAGACGAATCCGTGGGGCATTTTTTACAAAGGCGTTTAGGGCAGCAAGCCGTAGACAACTTGGCCGAGCCTTTGCTAGGCAATATTTTTCAACTGCACCCCAACCAACAAAGTTTGCTCGCAACGCTACCTCATATACACCGTGCCTTCATCAAGCATGGCAGCCTGCTGCTAGGAATGCGAGCACAAGGGCGCAACCACAACAAAACAAAGCCCGAAGGTTTTGTGACCTTACGAAACGGAATGGGGACATGGGTAGATGCTTGGGCCAATACATTGGGAAGAGATCGTCTACACACCGACACCTACGTGCAGAGCATACACCCTCTCAACTTAGGCGGTTACAGATTGCAAACGCAGTCAGGACAACAGTGGCACTGCCGATGCGTATTGTTTGCTACACCCGCTAAACAGGCTGCGCATATCTTACAAGACTTGGTCCCTCAAACAGCTTGCTGCCTACAAGCTCTGCCCACAACCAGTAGCGCCTCGGTATACATGGCTTTTGCCAACAAAGACCTACATGCTCCAAAAAATGGGGGCCAGCCCCTTTTGCTGGGAGGAGCGGGTTTATTGATCCCTCACCGTCAGGCCCGTACTATCAATGCCATCACCTGTGTGTCGCGCAAGTTTGCCCATCGCGCTCCGCCAGGTTATACCCTGCTGCGGGCTGCTGTGGGGGGGTGGCGAAATCCTACCCTACTTCAACAACACAATGAGCAAATGATTTGTCGGCAGGTTTTGGCAGATTTACAACGTTTCCTGAACACGCGTGCCCAGCCTGTATTAACACGCCTGTTTGCCTGGCGCCACAGCATTCCCCAACACCCCGTAGGGCATCTACAACGCATACAACACATCACCTCCAGCTTACCCAAAGGTATTTTTTTGGCAGGAAGCCCCTATGCCGGCGCCGGATTGCCAAACTGCCTAGCGCAAGGGCAACAAGCTGCACAGCAAATAAAAAAACACCTCGAGGCATTGCAGAATGGATAAAGTAGATCAGACCCAAGCAACGGCTGTGACAAAAATGGTATGATGAAACTAGGAGGAGAGACGCATCATGCGCTTTATCGAGCCAAAAACCGATTTTGCCTTTAAAAAGATCTTTGGCTCTGTGGGCCACGAGGGCATCTTGCGCTCTTTTCTCAACGCCATTTTATACAGCGGCCGGGATGAAATCACTGACTTGAAACTCCAAGACCCCTACAAAATTCCTCGCCTTAAAGGTCTCAAGGAGTCCTATCTAGACGTGCGTGTTCGACAACAAAACGGCAAATGGGTTTTGATTGAGATGCAGGTTGTCAATGTTCCAGGGTTTGACAAACGCATTTTGTTTAACGCTGCTAAACAGTTCAGCAACCAGGTTTTCAAGGGGGAGGATTACGACACGCTAGACCCTGTTGTGCTGTTGACCATTACAGACTTTGTGATGTTTAAAGACTGGCCGCAGGTGCAGTCACGCTATCGGATGCTGGAGACCAAGCATCTGGTGGAATATCCAGCAGATGGCATGGAGTTGGTGTTTGTGGAGTTGCCAAAGTTTACCAAGACCCACAGCGAAGCGACACAGCTGTGGGAGAAATGGGTCTGTTTCATGAAGGAGGCTGGCAGTTTAGAGCGTGTGCCCAGCAGTTTGGCTTCGGTGCCGCAGATTCAAGAGGCCTTTGCCATTGCCAACTATGCGACTCTCAGCCGCGAGGAGGCGGATCTGTTTGACAACAGAAAGATCTGGTGGCACGACCAAAGAAAGCTCAGCAAGTTATATCAAAAGCAACAACAGGACTATGACCAAGCCATACAAAAGCTTGACCAAACCATACAAAAGCTAGATCAAACCCAGCAAGAGCGTGACCAAGTGCAAGCAAAGTATAACAAAGCCCAAGCAGAGCACGATCGCGCGCTGCGCAAAACCGCTCTTGCGCTGCGCCAATCTGGCATGGACGACACGCGTATCTGTCAGATCATGGACATTTCACCGCAACGTCTTCAAAAGATGATGGGGTAAGCGTGCATATCTATATGCGGACAAAGAACGCTGACAGATGAACCTATTGCAAACACCATCGTGGGTTCCTATACTACAAACGCTAGATCTTCAGCCAATGGAAAGCCATGGCCCTCAAACAACACATCCAAGCACTGGAAGAGCTCTTGAACACCACCACTAGCTTTAGCAAAGCGGCCGAGTATTTCCTCGACCATCTTGGGGAGAACGAGGATTTCTTAAAGCAGGGGAGGTGCATCGAGCACGATGCCCTCGAAAGCATCTTGGCTGCCTTTGCCAAGCGCCTAGCCAATGTCGAAAATGCCACGGGACTACACCTCATGAAGTCGAAACACGGCAACATTATCCATGGTTTTTGCTGGCTTGGTAACCGTAACACCACTCTATTTTACTTTGATAAGAGCGATATCGGCCTGTTAATCGTCGCTCCTGTGGCTTTGAAGGGAGACACAGATTTCTTCCGCTTCCGCATTTTGGCTATGACGGCCAACGACGAACAGCACCACATACAAACAGCTCCTGGCATGCACTAGCGTGTCGTCAGTTGAAGCCCTCACACATGCTCATGGGCTGTGACTGATTTGTTGCAAAGCTTTTTGAGCAGTCGAGCTCTTTGCCTATATTTTACCAGACAAGCTTAGACACCAAAACAACTACTTAAACAAAAAGCAGCGTTTATGTTAAGATAGGTTCCACGTTGGTTTTGTATTGTTAAAACTCGATGGCAGAGAGCGTAAGCCTGGTAGCAGGAGAATAAAATGGGTGTATTGGGCAAGGTGTTTGGCACAAAAAATGAACGCGAGCTTCGGCGCCTGTGGCCCCGGGTGCACGCCATTAATGCGCTAGAAGCCCATATGCAAACAAAGTCAGATGCGCAATTGACTGCACGCCTTGGTGACATTCGCACACAGCTACAAAATGCATTGAAAGAGACCCAAAAAAACCACGCAACCCTCAAACGAGAAGATTACAACACCCTTTTAGATCCTCACCTGCACGAAGTGTTTGCCCTGGTGCGTGAAGCGAGTCGACGGGTGTTAGGCATGCGCCATTTTGACGTTCAGCTGTTGGGAGGCATGGTGCTGCATCAGGGGAAAATCGCCGAAATGAAAACAGGGGAAGGCAAAACCCTGGCAGCCACATTACCTGCTGTGCTGGCATCCCTCTTTGACAAAGGGGTGCATGTGGTCACTGTCAACGACTATTTGGCCTCTCGAGATGCGGAATGGATGGGGCGCATCTATCGATTTTTGGGATTGGGTGTTGGAGTGGTACTGCCCAAAAGCAGCGAAGAGGAAAAAAAACGTGCCTACCGATCTCATATTACCTATGGGCAAAATAACGAGTTTGGCTTTGATTATCTACGCGACAACATGAAGTTCGACTTGCAAGACTATGTGCAACGAGAACACTTTTTTGCCATTGTCGACGAAGTGGACTCCATTTTAATTGACGAAGCCCGCACACCTCTGATTATTTCGGGGCCAGCAGAAAAAGGAACGCAAGGCTACAAGCAGGCCAATGCCCTGGTTCCTCAACTGCGCAAAGACGAACACTATACCATTGACGAAAAATCCCGCGTGGTCGTCCCAACAGAGGCAGGCGTATCGGCCTGCGAAGAACTTCTCAAGCTAGACAATCTGTACGACCCGGCCAACATTGCCATTTTGCACCATGTCAATCAAGCCTTGCGTGCACACTGCCTGTTTAAGCGCGACGTGGACTATGTGGTGGAATCAGGGCAAGTCGTTATTGTCGACGAACACACCGGCCGACTCATGTCTGGAAGACGCTGGTCCGATGGACTGCACCAAGCTATCGAAGCCAAAGAGAGTGTGCCGATTCAAGAAGAGAATCAAACTCTCGCCACAGTCACTTTTCAGAATTTTTTTCGCATGTACAACAAGCTTAGTGGTATGACAGGAACAGCTGACACAGAAGCGGAAGAATTTGCCAAAATTTACGACTTAGATGTCATGGTTATTCCTACAAACCGTACGGTCATTCGCAGCGATGAAGACGACCAGGTTTACAAAACGGAAGCCGAAAAATTTGAAGCTGTGGTTGCAGACATTCAAAGCAGTCACGAAAAAGGACAACCGGTTCTCGTAGGAACCATATCGGTCGAAAAATCCGAGGTACTCTCGTCTCGGTTAAACCGGCTGAAAATCCCGCATAACGTTCTCAATGCGAAGCAGCATCGACAAGAAGCAGCCATTGTAGCGCAAGCAGGCAGACTCAAAGCTGTCACCATTGCCACTAATATGGCCGGGCGAGGAACCGACATCCTGTTAGGAGGCAACCCCGAGTTTATGGCTCGTACCCAAGTGAACGAAGATCTGCAACAAGCAGGGTATGAAGAGACACAATTGGGTTTTTTAGTGGGTCGTCCTGACTTAATCAACATAGACAAACTCGCCAAGCAAGATGCTGAAAACCCACATATTTTATATGAAATAGCTAAACAACTTCCTTCACAAGAAACGCAAGAACTCTCTCCTGCTCAACTGCAAGAGAAGGTCTTGCAACAGCGCAAGGCGTTTTATCAACAAGCTATTCACCTGTATAAGCAACACTTGCAACGTTGCGAACAGCTGTGTGAACAAGAAAAAGCAAACGTGGTGGCCGCCGGTGGACTGCGCATCATTGCAACAGAACGGCACGAATCCAGGCGCATTGATAATCAGTTGCGCGGTCGTTCTGGTCGCCAAGGTGATCCAGGTTCTAGCTGTTTTTATCTCTCTTTACAAGACGATCTCATGCGTATTTTTGGCAGCGACCGCATGCTGGGCATGATGCAACGTTTGGGGATGGAAGATGGCGTTCCCATTGAGCATCCCTGGGTATCTAAGTCCATTGCCTCTGCCCAAAAACGTGTAGAAGGATTTCATTTTGACAGCCGTAAGCAGCTCATTGAGTACGACGATGTCATGAACCAGCAACGCAAGGCCGTGTATGCCCTGCGCTGTAAAGTCCTTGCTGGAGACGAAGAGACCCAGCTCAAAGAGCTTATTCTCGATTTAGTGGAGCAAGCTGTTGTCGACTTGACATTGACCGCCGCCCCTACAAAAACCCCTGCTCACGAATGGAAATTGACGCTTTTAGAGGAAGAAGTGCATGCCTTGTTTGGGTCTCAGCTCACTTTACGCAAACCTCACAATGCGAAACCCTTTACCTCTCGAGACGATCTGCTTGATCACATTTTTCTTCAATTACAAAACATTTATCAACAACGTGTGCAAAGCATAGGACAAGACAGATTCAATCATCTGCAGCGCTTGTGGTACTTACAAACCATTGACCACAATTGGCGCGAGCAGTTACAAGCCATGGATCATTTGCGAGAGGGAATTCACTTTCGTGGCTACGCCCAAAAAGATCCCAAGCAAGAATATAAGCAAGAAGGCTTTGCTCTGTTTAAAAACATGATGGCCCTCATTCGTTCAGATGTTTTAGAGCGGGTTTTTCAGCAAGAGATCAACGACGATTCTCAACAGCAAGCCCAGCGCGATTTGGACATGCTGCAGCAAGCTGCCCAACACGCTACGTTGACAGGTCCCAACGAACCCACAGGCTCCCTGACACCTCAACAGGAATCTCAAGCTTCTCAAGCAGCTGCTGCCGTCTTGCAACACCGCTTGCAAGAGCTACAACAAACACAATCTCAAACGCAGCAGCAAGAGCAATCCACCGCTGGACTCAACCGAAAACAGCGACGTTTGTTGCAAGCACAAGAACGCAAGAAAAAACGGCAAGCAGAAAGTGCAAACGCCTAAGAGCCTGTTGTGACATGTCATGTTCTGACCACCCAAAAGCTCAGCTGCAAAAACAGAACCTGCAACCACGTCGGCAACTAGGTCAAAACTTTTTACTAGACGATGGCGTTTTGTATCGCACGGCCCAGGCTGTTTCCCAAAACTCTAACAATACGGTATTGGAATGGGGACCCGGTTTAGGAGCACTCACACACTACCTGCTAGAGTGTGGTTTACAAGTGCATGCTGTAGAACGAGACGAACGGCTGCTTCCCCTGTTGCAAAAGCGCTTTTCCTCAGCCATCAAACAACAGCAACTGCACCTGCATTGTGGCGATGCACGAACGTTTAACATTGTGGCTTTAGCCCAGCAACATCCAACACATCGTGTTACCTTGTGCGGCAATTTACCTTACAACATTGCCAGTCGCCTGCTGGTGCGTACAGCACAGCACCATCAACACGTACAAGCTGCTTTTTACCTGGTCCAAAAAGAGGTTGGGCAAAGGGTCTGCGCACAAGAGGGAAACAAAACCTACGGATTGCTATCGGTATTGGTGCAGGTACACGGACAAGCCCGTTTGCTATACAGTGTGCCGTCAGTCGCCTTTTGGCCCACCCCAAAGGTAGACGCTGCCCTCATACAGTGGCTCCCCTACCCCACTCAACAACAACCCAACATCCAGCACTCTTTCTTCAAAACATGTATTCAAACCGCTTTTTCTGCCCGTCGTAAAAAACTGGCCAACACCCTAGCAAGTTTTCCTCATATTAAAAAAGCTCTCAATACACTGGGTTTAGAGCCCAATGTGCGGGCAGAACAAGTTTGTGTGCAAGACTTTGTGCGATTGCACCAGATATTGCAAGCACCTACCCCTATAAAAAGCCAGTAAGCACAGCATCCATGTTCAGATTCTGATATCCAATATGCATTTGATTTCGCAACGGAGATGAGCATCAAGACACAGCATGGACAGGCCCTTATTGCAGATGAACAAAAAATCACAGGCTTGAGAAATCATTCAAAATGAGAACTTATTTTCCGAAATTGGTATAATTTGATGAAGTGGAAATAGAATGCATCGTCGAGACGTTATTGTTATAGGGGGAGGTCATGCTGGATGCGAAACGGCACTGACTTGCGCCCGACTGGGGCTAGATACCTGCTTGGTAACAGGGGCTATTGATCGAATAGCTGCCATGAGTTGCAACCCGGCCATTGGAGGTGTGGGCAAAGGGCACTTGGTCAAAGAAATTGACGCCCTGGGTGGAGAAATGCCTCGCGTAGCCGATGCAACAGGAATCCATTTTCGTACACTCAATGCCTCTCGCGGCCCCGCCGTGCAAGCCACTCGATGCCAAAGCGACATGCAAAAATACCAAGCGTGCATGGCTCAAGTGGTTATGAACTGCCCAGGCTTATCTGTTTTGCAAGACGAGGCGTTGGAGATTTTGACCCATGATGGCCGTGTATGTGGCATACAAGCACGCCACAGCGGCACGCTACAGGCACGATTTGTGGTGTTAACCACAGGAACATTTTCTGGCGGCAAATTGCACTTAGGCAAGCAACAAACACCTGGCGGGCGAGTGGGTGAAGCGCCCGGCACGGGTTTGTCTGCCAGTTTGCAACGCCTGGGTTTACAGTTGGGTCGCCTCAGAACAGGCACGTGTCCTCGCTTAGATGGCAGAACCATTCGCACGCAAGCCTTAGAACGGCAAGACCCTGAGATCCCTGCACCTCGCTTTTGCTTCGAAAACAGACCGCCACCCCTACCGCAAGTGCCTTGCTACGTCACATATACCAACGCTCAGACCCATGAGGTTGTTGCACAGGCTGCTGCACAAGGGCTGGCCCCTCTGTGCAACGGCCAAATCGGTGGCAAGGGACCAAGATATTGTCCTAGCATTGTGACAAAAGTGCTGCGTTTCCCCGAAAAAACAAGCCACCGAGTCTTTTTAGAACCTCACGGACTAGACACCTCAGAGATGTATCCCAATGGCTTGGGCGCCTCGTTGCCTCCATCTGTGCAGCTGCAGTTTTTGCGCACCATTGAAGGCTTACAAGACGTTCATGTTACGCGATGGGGCTACGCTGTAGAGTATGACTTTGTATACCCCACGCAGCTACAACCTACTCTACAGACAAACACGATCTCTGGACTCTTTTGCGCCGGGCAAATCAACGGCACAACAGGCTATGAAGAGGCAGCAATACAAGGATTGTTGGCTGGCTTAAACGTGGTAGCTGCCTGCAAAGGGTTAACCCCCCTCGTGCTGCCCAGACACCTCGCCTATGCCGGTGTATTGGTCGATGATTTGGTCACACAGGGCACCCAGGAGCCCTACCGCATGTTTACATCTCGTGCAGAACACCGATTGATGTTGCGAGAAGACAATGTGTATGAGCGTCTTATGGATATAGGGCACGAGCGAGGCCTAGTAGATGCAGCTCGTCACCAGCGCATGCAAGCGTTTGAGCAAGCCGTGCAACAAGAGATCAAGCGCCTGCAACAAACCAATGTACAACCCACAGCAGCAATACAACAGACATTAAAACGCTTGAAAAGTGCACCGGTACGTGAAAGTACTTCGTTGGCAGCTTTGCTACGCCGCCCTGAAATCACAGCCCATAGCATCGCTGCGTTGGAGTCAGAACATGTCACGCAAAATATGGATATACGTGTGCGCTTACGTGCTGCAATCGAAGTAAAATATGCCCCGTACATCGAGCGGGCACAGCGTGTTATCGAACGTCAACAAGATCTGGAAAAGGTTGCCATCCCACCCTGGATTTTTGAACGTCAATTGCCCGGCATGAGCAATGAAATCTTTGAAAAACTAAAAACCATTCAACCTACTACTTTGGGGCAAGCCTCTCGCATCAGTGGCATGACACCAGCAGCATTGAGCTTGCTAGCTGTTCACATCACCAAACGAGACAAGGCCTAGATGACAAAAAGTAGCTAAAAGCTCTATTTGCTATATACTATGTGGGAGTGTTGGTGATGGAATGAATAAAAAAGACCCTGAAAGCCCTTTTGAAAGCTATTTGCACACTGCTTATCAACGAACGATAATGCACGACTTGGGAATGTGCGTTGAACGCACGGGTTCTCATACAGTCCAGATCACCTTACCCATACAAGAAAGGTTTCATCAATACAGTGGCGTTGTACATGGTGGTATTTTGTTGCTGTTGGCTGAATCGGCCGCATCCATTCTCACTTGCTTGCATTTAGACTTAAACACACATTGTGCCCTAGGCATGCAAGTGACTGCCAATCACATTCGCCCGGCGCGCTCAGGTGTACTCAAGGCAGTGCCGCGTATCCTGCACCAAGGCCGCAGCACTTGCCTGTGTGATGTATCCATTTTTGCTGAAGAGGATAAACTTGTCAGCACTGCACGGGTTACCCTTTTATTGCGTCCACAGGTACAGCAAGGCCAATACGAAGCAGATTGTCAAGGAACACGATGGTCCAAGCAAGTTGAGACTGTTCACCTTGCCTCCACTCAAGAAAATCGTTTTCAACGCTCTTCTTCTCGAGATGATCGGGAGGGATATAGAAATAACAGACGCTCCGATCGCTTCGGTTCTGATCGACGTGGAGGCAGTAGGGGACGTTCAAATCGTTTTGATTCCCGTGGCCATGAAGGAAACCGCTCCTCTTCACGAGACGACCGGGGAGGAAATAGAGATAACAGACGTTCAGATCGTTTTGACTCTGATCAACGTGGAGGCAGCAAGGGACGTTCAAATCGTTTTGATTCCCGTGGCTATGAAGGAAACCGCTCCTCTTCACGAGACGATCGGGGAGGAAACAGAGATAACAGACGTTCAGATCGTTTTGACTCTGATCGACGAAATCGCCACGAACGGGGGGGCAAACGCTAAATGGGAAATTTGAACAAAAGCTTCCTTATACCCGCGTGACTTTGCGGGCGTTTGCTTTGAGTTCGCTTTTGCGCAACCGAATGCTTTTGGGGGTGATCTCAACCCATTCGTCGTCATCAATCCATTCGAGCGCTTCATCCAAACCCATGGGGTGAATGCCATCGAGTTTGGTGGATTCATCGCTGCCTGCTGCTCGCATGTTGGTGAGTTTTTTCTCCTTGGTAGGATTGGCATTCAGATCCGTGTTGCGGCTGTGTTCACCGATGATCATCCCCTCATACACCTGCGTGCCAGAGTCCACAAACAGCCTGCCCCGCTCCTGTAAACGATGCAAAGCGTATTCGCGACACTCGCCGTCGCGATCGGCCACAATGGCACCATTGGTTCGTTTCATGCTTTTTCCATCCCAGGCAACCCACCCTGAAAAGGAACTAGCGTAAACGGCTTCACCGCGGGTGCGCGTCAGCAACTGAGATCGCACACCAATCAAACCGCGAGAAGGAATCAAAAACTGCAATCGGACCCTTTCAGAGCCAGACAGAGGCTGCATATCTTGCAATGCACCACCACGGGGTGCCAACAACTCGGTCACCGCACCCACAAAATCTTGCGGTACATCCACCACCAAATTTTCTTGCGGTTGCACCTGTTTACCGTCTTGCTCATGCACCAGCACCTGGGGCCGACCTGCCATCACTTCATAACCCTGACGACGCAATTGCTCCAACAACACCACGATTTGCAATTCACCTCGGGCTTTCAACTCAAAAACTTCAGGGCTATTCGTATCGTGTAGACTCAGGGCTACGTTTTGTTGACAAGCTGCTTGTAATACATCCTGCAGTTTGCGAC
>JBCCES010000011.1:0-13872 GCA_039030115.1 Myxococcota bacterium | reverse complement strand
CCTGCATCCAAGAGGGCCTGGACAGCCTGTGCAGCACTGGGAGAATTAGAGCCTGCTGCATAGTGCAGTGGTGTCATCTCATTTTGGTCGGTGGCATCTTTGTCGGCACCTGCATTCAAGAGGGCCTGGACAGTCTGTGCAGCACTGGGAGAGCTGGAGCCTGCTGCATAGTGTAGTGGTGTCATCTCATTTTGGTCGGTGGCATCTTTGTTATCATTATTGTCTCCCAAAAGAGCTTGCACTATGTCTGCACGGCTATAGCTACCTGCTGCGCAGTGTAGGGGTAGCTGGCCTTGGTTGTTGGTTGTATGTTTGTTGGCGCCTGCATTCAGAAGAACTTGAGTGGCTCTGAGGGAAGCGATGGGTAGCATTCCCTGCGAGCAACCTGTTGCATAGTGCAAAGGTGTCTCGCCGCCATCTGTGGTGGCATCCTTGTCAAAACCTGCTTGCAGTAGTACCTGGATGAGTTGCGCATCATCTTCTAAGTCTAGCCAACGAAAAACAGATGCCAGATGCAACAAAGTCAGGCTACCTTCGTTCTCTGACAGATCTGTATTTGCCTGTACATCTAAGAGTGCTTGCACAACCCGAAACGCATTTGGGAAAGGGGACATCACGGCTGCAAGCAGGGGTGATCCAACGGACTCACCATTGAAATCTTTATCAGCCCCTGCCTGTAGCAGAAGTTGCGTGGCGGGTAGATCGGCGAAGAAAGCAGCTATGTGTAAAGATGTTGCACCTGTGCTTGTACACACTTCATCAAGGTTAACGTTTGGGCTAGCCAGTATTTGTTGTACAGAACTCGTTAGACCACCCCACACTGCGGTGCACAGGGGTGAAAGGCTAGTTAAGCCTCCTAACTGCTCGCGAAATAGTTCTTGCAGTTCAGGGCGTAGGCCGAGTACATTGAGATCTCTGCTGCTTGCAGCAGGTTCTTCTTTTTGGTCGTGTGCGTTGCTTTTTATGTCATCTTCTTCTCTAGCAAGAAATTCCTGTTCCTGTTCGTGTGTATCGTTTTTTATATCATCTTCTTCATGGTTTTCGATGTCTTCATGCATGTTGTGAACAGACAGATGATCTTGTTCATGATCTATGTTTTGTGGTGGAGTATCTTGTCTAGCAAGAAATTCCTGTTCCTGTTCGTGTGTATCGTTTTTTATATCATCTTCTTCATGGTTTTCGATGTCTTCATTCATATTGTGAACAGACGGATAATCTTGTTCACTTAATTGCTGAGATAAGTTAGGTTGACGTATCGGCTGTTGTTGCATGAGATCCATTTTGCGCTCTATTTCAGAAAGTTTGGACTGCATATGCTGCATCTGTGTTGTCATTTGTGTAGTCAATTGTCTTTGCATACTTGTCATTTGGTTTGTGAACTGTTGCTGCATCACGCCAAAGAACTGAGAAAACTGCTGTTGAAGTAGTTGTTTCATGTCGTCTATCCCGTGATTTGTGGCGGTTGGATGAGGGTCTTCCACAACCACCCAATTGTTTTGCGATGATGAACTGCTGCTATTTTGTTGCTCTTGTTGCGCAGCGAAAGCATTGGGTAGATACAGTTGAGCCATAATGAGTACCGCCACCATAGGCGATGTGCGTAACGTACGGCAGATGGTTTTCGTTGTCATGTTTGTTCTCCTTGATTAGGCAAATGCCTGGTTTGATCATCGGTTTTATGATGGATTAATAACAGTAGAAAGTCAAGGGATTGCAAGATAATTTCTGTCAATATGAACCAGACATATTATGGTTTGAGCAAGAGCGAAAGACCTTTTAGCTCATCTATGTGGTTCTCCAGTGACTTTGCTAATTTTTTCTTTGTTCCTCTATACCTCGTAAAGCCTTTGCTTGCTTTGAAAATGTTATCTTGTGCTGCTTCTATTTTATGGATCAGCACAGATAAATTATGTTTCTCTGGAGTGTAGGACTGAAGTATTGCTGCCACTTGTTCAAGACTTGTACGCTCCTTTTCAAGCTTAAAGAAAAACTTGTTTTTATAAGCATTTTTGACTTCTTTCGCGATCGTCTTCCCTATATTTTTTACTGAAACCATAACGGCTCTGTATGTTTGCAATTTTTTATTTTCTTCTTTTAGCTCCGCTATCTTATTGTTATCAGTTACCGTCTTCCCGTCACGATATAGAATCTCTTTTTCTAGGTGTGTTTGCCTGCTAGAGGCAGAATCGGAGATAGCGAATTGCTTCGAGAACATTGTTTTTTTCTGCGTCGTTTTTCTCTTGCTAGCTTGATGTGCACGCAGTGTCTGAAAAATGTTGTCTGATCGTACGGTAAATTTCAGCGAGCCATTATCTTTTTCATTTTCTCTTGAACGCAGCGTGACTCGCGTGGTAATTGGATTATAAGATCCTACAATCCATTGTGGGATCAGTTCTTTTTCTTCTTCATCTTCTGCCGCAATGAATTGATCGCCATAGCCATCTTGGACATGCATTTTGCAGGGAAGCTGGTTCTCACCTTGAGAGAGTTCCATGATCATGGATGCCAAAATGGGTGTCAGTGTGTCATTGGAGTGGCATTGCCATTGCATTGTGCTCATGTGTGACGGTGTGACAAAAAATTCCAGGTCATCTTCGCAATACACCACAATGGTAACACGGGGTTTCATCTCGGATTCCTTGTTTGTTTCACGAACAACTACTGTTGGCAAACTGTTTTCTTGGTGCTTACATAGTTTGCTCAAGTATTCTCCCAAAGGACCTCCTACGAGAGAAATCGCCTTGCGCATGTTTACTGATGGGTACTCTAGGAATCCTACTTGGGAATCCATACGGTGTGCTTTCTTAGGAAGCAATGTATTCAATATGTTGTAAGTGGTGCGAGCAAGTTTTTCGGTTTGCAGACCTGTGGAGGTAGCATGGGTGGATGCAGAATGACCTGATACAAACCTTGCAGCATTTTTTAAGCCGCTTTCACCGACGGCTTTGGCAAAGTCTTCGGAGAATTGTTCTAGTAGTGATCTCCGATAATTTGGCTCATCTCCACATCCTGATATGGTTAAACAAGTCACAATAACTACTCGAGCCCTAAAAAAAGATTTATTCATGGCTTTCCAAAGCAAATAAAGCATCTCTTCTATTACACAATAAAGAAATTTTTTTGCAAGTCCTTTCTTGGAATCTTTTTTTTGATGCGAATTTTGTCATTTATTAAAGATAATAAGTATCTATAAAAAAGCGTCTTGAGAGAGGGTGTGCTATTGTGTATCTTCCGGGGTTTCACCAGGAAGTGTTTCTCGAAAAATTTCTTCACCAGTACCCTGCTTGTTTTCTTGAAAATGGTTGTCTTCGAGTTCTTGTAAAGTGGATTGCCAACTCACAGAAATGGCACCACCATGAATATCTGCGTGGTTACTAACAAACCAGGCCTTTTCTAGTTGTAGTACGGATTGATCTGCCAACCATATGCCGCCTCCTTCGCTGAGGGCTTTATTGTGACGAAATTCGGTTCCCAATACAAATAGATCGCTTTTTGTTGCGGCAACAGCACCGCCCATAGAGGCTTCATTGTGCTGAAAATGTCCTCCCGAAATGGTGAAAGTGCGTTCGGGGCTTTTCCGGTTTAGTGAGCGGGAATCTCGAACAAAAAGTGCTCCTCCCACTCCTCCAGTTTCCTGGGATTCAAGGGCCTTGTTGTATCGAAACAGGCAGCCATCAAAAAAGCACAAAGGACAATGAGATGCATAGAAAGCCCCACCGAAACGGGCATGGTTGTTTTCGAGAGTCAGTCCGGTCATTCTGAGGCCTTCTACATCTTCGCCCACGTAAATTCCTCCTCCGTGATTGCAGGAGTCGTCTGCTGGTGCATTGCATTGCGTTGCTCTGCCTCCACGAATGACGATATTTTCAAGATGCAAGTTGGATACGTGTTGAACCTTTGCAACATGCCATACATATTCTTGCGTTTGTGTTTCGTCGTCTTCCCACAAAACGCCATTGAAGATGGTGCCCGCATGTTGGCTGGGACGACGATCTTGTATGCATTTTTCGTTGCCATCAAACCCACCCCATAACTTGACATCTTTTAAACCGCTTAGCATCAAAACAGGTTGACTAGGGTCTTGAGATTTTCCTTCGCTTTTCAGGGTGTAAACACCTTTGGTGATGTAAATGTGGCGAATACTCGGGTCTGACTGTGCTTTTTCTAAAGCTTGTTGAACAGTTCCCAAGGGGTCTGCCCAACTGCGCCCTGTGGATCGTTCTCCTTTGTACGCGCGTGGATTAACATGTAGGCCACCTTTTAAGGGGTCGCATTGAAAATCCAAGTTGCCGATGAGGTCAAAACATCCCGTCCATAGGCACAAGGTTCCCATTAGAACACACAATACAAGCCCTTTGCGATACGACTGGATCATCATTTTGTCTGTTTAGGTCGCTCAGCAGGCTTGGGAAAAGCGTAGTACACAATGGATTTGCCTCGAACCAGGTAAATATGCAGCAATTTTTTGGGCTTGGCTGCTTTAATGGCTTTTTTCAGTTCTGTGACGTTGGATATAACTTGATTGTTTACTTTGACTAAGACATCTTTGAGGGCGAAACCCAGACGTTTTGCTGTAGGTGATATTTTCGCAACGCGTACTCCTTTCGTGTTTGCTGGTAGGCCCAATTGGCGTCGATGGCTTTCGGGTAACGTTTTCGTTTCATGGGTGACCCAAAGGCCAAGGATCGGAATCTCAACCTGTGCTTCTTCTCCGGCAAGCATGTCTTCTGCTTCCTCGTTTTCGGGTCGTTTTCCGAGAGTGACAAGCAGCTTGAACTCAGCGGGTTGCGCGCCCCTGCGAAAAACCATGACGGGTACAGTTTTACCAACTCCCTTGAGGCCCGCTGCGACAGGAAGTGCGACTTCGTCACGCAACGGGACGCTGTCAAATTCCAAAATCACATCTCCGGCTTGAATGCCTGCTTTGTCAGCAGGTCCACCGGGTACAACTGTGACCACCACAGCACCGCGGGGAGGATCAATGCCCAACTCTTTTGCTAGCTTCCAGTCCATGGATCGAATCATCACACCCAACCAAGATGAGATAACTTTGTGCGGTGGCTCTCGCAATTGATCGTAAACGGGCTTAATGATTTCTGCCGGAGTGGAAAAACCCACATTTTGTCCATGTGGAGCCATGGCCGTATTCATACCAATGACTTCGAGTTGGGGCTTGCAGTTATTGTCTAGATCGATGCGTACGCTAGGCCCTCCTGAATTACCCGGGCTGATGGGTGCGGTAATTTGGATGAAATTGAATAGACCTTTACGCCCTGATGGAAACACCTTACTGCGTCCTAATCCGGAAACGATTCCTTCCGACGCGGTTGTTCCCAAAGCCAAAGTGTTTCCCATGGCGATGACCCGATCTCCTACCCGCACAGCTGTTTGAGCAAGAGGTAGTACTTTCCAGTTGAAGTGTTCGCTTTTGATACGAAGCAATGCCACATCAGTATCTTCGTGGGAACCCACTAACTCTGCGTCGTACACGCGACCATCATAAGCCTTGACTTTGATGGTATCGGCTTTTTCTACCACATGGTGATTGGTCAGTGCCAAAACGCCCTGTTTGGGGTCTGCCGAAACAACAAAAGCACTCCCCCAACCCTCTACGTGGCGTTTGGGAGCTCCTTCTCGCTGAGGTGGACCAAAAAAACGAAAAAAATCTTCAAAAGGACTGCCTTCCAACTGTGGTGGAATATTTCGAGACGGCGATGAGACCAAAGATTCTGTGCTCACGGCGAGCACTGCAGGTGCAATCTCTTTGACGACAGGTGCCAACGAAATCAACGAATAACCTGAAGCACATTGTTGGAGTTGTTGCTGCCATTGATCTAGGTTGCCTTGAGGTGAAGCAGCACCAAAGTTGCCATGATCCGGCTGTAAATCGACGGGTGGTTTTGTAAATTGTCCTTGCTCAGATTTCGGTGGTCTGTTTTGTGGGAGGCTGTTGCGAGAGGTGGAAGCAGGTATAATGCGTTGAAACGCTTGAATAACGCCTCTTCCCCCTTGGTTTGCAGATGCTACCAATGTTAGGGGCAGCACGCATAGGGTACATACAGCAGCTGAGATCACAAAAAACCGCTTCATGGATTCACCTCCTCATTACATCCAACTTACAAATATCCCTAGCATTTAGGTTATCTCACGAGATGCATCACTGGCAAGAACTTGTTTTCACTGGGGTAAAAAGCCTGCTGTCTGCATATGCCACATGTGGGCGTAATGTCTTTGTAGGGCTAATAATTCTTGATGTGTTCCATCTTCTACAATGCGGCCTTTATCAAATACCAAGAGACGGTCCATGCAGCGCAGTGTGGAGAGTCGATGAGCAATAACAATGACTGTGCGGCCTTGCATGGCTTTGAGTAGACCGTCTTGAATCTGTTTTTCTGTTACTGAATCCAGTGCGCTTGTGGCTTCATCCAGTGCAAGGATAGGAGCGTTTTTTAGCATGGCACGAGCAATGACAATGCGTTGACGTTGCCCTCCAGATAACTTAATACCCCTCTCTCCCACGAGGCTGTCGTATCCTTTTGATAGCAGCTCAATAAATTCATGACAGTGGGCCTGTTTTGATGCGGCGACGATATCTTCATGGTTGGCATGTGGCTGCCCATAGCAGATGTTTTCTTTTAAGCTGCGGTGAAATAGCGTGGGATGTTGAGGAATGACGGCAATGTTTCGGCGCAGAGAGGCACGTGTGACTTGATGAATATCTTGTCCGTCAATGCAAATCTTGCCTTCTTGCAGATCGAAAAATCGCAACAAAAGATTGACAAATGTGCTTTTCCCACTGCCAGAAAACCCGACTAGCCCCACTTTTTGCCCCGGAAATATTCGAATGCTTAGTGCATTAAATACATTCTTTTCTTTTTCATAAGCAAATGTTGCATTTTCAAAGGTGATTTCCCCCCGGTTCACACGAAGGGGCCCTGCATGGGGTATATCGATCACATCGTGTCGGGCTTTTATCAGTTGTAGGGCTTGGCGACACACTCCAAGTTCTTTAAACCAATAAGGAAGTTCCATGCCTGCGTACCATACAAGGGCAACAATGTTGAGCGTGGTGTTTAAAATGAATACCAGTTCGCCTAGTGAAATCCGGTCGTGCTGCCAGTTGTAAATCAAGAACCACAACATACCCAATCCAGGCAGCAAAAAAGCGGAAATGCCCAATACGATGTGCACCTGTGCAATAAACATCAACAAACGACGATGGTTATTGCGTTCTCGTGTTTGTTGACGGCGAATGCGAACACGCTCATAGTGCCCTCGTACAAACAGCTTGACGTTAACAAAGTTGGTGATTGCGTCCACAACGCGCCCTGCCAAAGCTGTTTGACTACCAGCGTGTTCATCGGACAAGTGAATGCATTTTTTACTGGCGGCCAAGCAAATACCAATGTGCAATGCTGCCCATAGCAAAATGAGTGCTGAGAACATGGGATGTAAAACAAAAAAAGTCCCAGTGGCAATCATGATGGCTAACAGCGTGGGTGCGAATAGTTCCATGAATTCCTCCACCACTTCGCTGGCGCTGCGGGAAACGTTATCGATTTTGGCTGCCACATCTCCGACATAGCGGTTGGCAAAGAATCCATAGGAGTGTTCATTCACATAATCAAACAGAGCCATGCGGATATGAGATTCTATAAGGGGTGTTGTGCGGACATTGACAAAGTCGTAACCACGGGACATCAGTTCCAACATGAACCAAAACCCCATCCATAAGCCTAGTGTAGGCGTTAAATAGGTCCAAATATTGTTTTTGTCGCCCGTATAAATTTCAATGCGATCGACCAAAAGCCCCACTAGCTGAGGCCAAACGGTTTCTTGTAGTGCGAGACTGAAAGCGAGCATTTGAGCGAATGCAAACCATTTCCATTGCTTGCAAAGAAAATGCCAAAAAAACGGTGCCAATCGATTAGGGAAGCGGCTATTTTGCATCAATTCATTCATGGTTTACGACAATCCTCGTTTGCAACAGTCCTAGGTGTGGTTGATTTTTTAAAGAGGGGTAATGGAGCAGTTTTTCTTCATGGGGTTATTTGGAATTGTTTTGGAGGCTATCTTGCAAAATACGCTCCAGCTTGTCTTTGTCTTTGCGAGAAAATCCAGATTTCTTTTTGCCTTTTGGTAACGTTTTTTTCCTGGGTTTATCTGGGACATCCTTTTCCCAAAAACGCACTTGAATCATCTGCCACAAGCTTTTGTTGTGCGTATTATGTTGTTGCAAGGTGGCCATCGCGCTTCGGGTCATTTGTATTAATTGGTAACCTCCCAAGCAAGCCAAACACAGTACCAAAACGATCCATAACCAGTCATTCGAGCTGCGGTTCTTTTTTTTTCTTCTTTTTGTTGAAGACCTTGCCATTGAGCTACATCTTAACCTTTATTTTGTGTACTCCCAATGCTGTCAGAAAAAACTTGCTGGGGTTGAATCCGCAGACAGGTGGAAAAATTTCTGCAGTTAAAAGTGGAAGTGCAACCCCATGGCGACGGGTAAAATAGATACGCTGCCTCCAATGTCGTTGCCAATGGTTTCTTTGTTTTCTACCACCTTGGGTTGAATAAAGGCAGCAGAAGCTCCTAATTCATAAAATAGAGAGACAACATTGCAAACACGCCACTGCATTCCCCACACTAAACCGACCTCTACAGACATGTGAGTGACCTGGAAAGAAACTTGTGGAGAAAAGTAAGCCATAATAGGTTCTTGGGGGTTTGTGTAGTAACGAAAACCTGTAAAAGCAGCATAGGGAAGACCATAAGAGTCAGTTCCCATGACGGATCGAGAATATGTGTAACGAAAACCTAGTTTTAATTCTAAAGCGTTGGTGGGCAACCATGTGAATTCTAACTTACCCGGCACTCCCCATCCAGCTGAAACGCTCTTGGTAATTGAGGTTACAATGTCTGTTTGGTTGGAGTTACCACTTAATTTGAGAGGGTCGCGTTGCAAATAAGATACGTAACCTACTCCCCCTGCTGTCAACCGCATCCCAAAGCGGTGGCGAAGATCCGTGCGGTTAGAGTTTGCAGCCGAAGCTGTTTGTGAACTCAGGCACAAAATAAGCAAAAACCATTTTGCTGCATAGGCCCTCTTTTTTGCAGTCATGCTACCCCCTATGTTGCTTTTTCGTGTTGTTGTTACCAACTGGATTTTGTCACTCCTGGTAGTTTAGCTGCTAAAGCCAACGTGCGAAATGCAACACGTCCAACACCAAATGCTTGCAAATAGGAACGGGGGGAGCCACTCACGGCGCAGCGATTGCGTCTTCGACCGGGTGCTGAATCCCGTGGCAAACCACTGAGGGCAAATCGGGCATCTTGTCGTTCTTGCTCACTTAAGCGCATGTCAATTTGTTTTTTGCGCAACCCTTGCCTTGTCTGCGCATACCTCTCAACGAGCTTTCGCCGTTTTTCTTCTCGTGCGATCCAACACACTTTTGCCATTGCTTCACCTCTTGCCGTTACCTGCTTGCTTGTACACCATTGGGAATACAAAGGCAAGTAGGGGCACGGGTGCACCCCTGTGATACGGGCGTGGCTTTAGGTAGCTTGTTGTGGAATGAAGCCAGACCAAACTTTGTTATTGAAGATGGTATGGGAAGGCAACGTCAACACACTCTTGCTTTTGATATTGGGGGTTCTGCCCTTAAAGCGGTTGTGTTGGATGAAGGCGCTTGTGTGCTTGGGCAGCCCAAACGAATCCCCACACCTAGCCCCGCATCTGTACAAGCAGTATTGGATGTTCTTGTCGGCATGGTTTCTGATTTGCCTGCTTTTGATCGCATTTGCGTGGGCTTCCCTGGAGTTGTTCGTTTGGGGACTGTCTACACCGCTGTCAATCTCCATACGTCGTGGCAGGGAGTTTGCTTGCAGCAGCGGTTGCAAGATCTTTTGGGGAAACCCACGCGTGTGGCAAATGATGCAGATGTTCAGGGGTTAGGATGCATTCGTGGTCAAGGAGTGGAGTTGGTACTGACACTGGGCACGGGAGTTGGTTCCGCTCTGTTTTGTAACGGTCATCTTGTCCCTAATTTAGAACTGGGGCATCATCCTTTTGTGAAAAACAGGACTTATGAGCAGCTTTTGGGAAAGAGGGCATTGCATGAACAAGGGCACGATGCATGGCAAAAGCATTTAGAACAAGCTATTCATGTATTGCAGCCTGTTTTTAATGTTGACACTCTTTATTTGGGGGGTGGTCACGCAGCGCAAATTGACTGTGTCTTGCCTTCTAACGTGTGTGTTGTATCTAACGTCAATGGGTTGTTGGGCGGGGTGCGTTTGTGGCAATTGCCTTGGGCGCGGCAATTTGAGCCGTCCGACACATCATAAACAGTAACCCCACTAAGGTTGCAGCTGTACATGTGTGCAACACCACCCATCCCACCCAAAGCAAACTTGCAACGCTGGCCCAACCTAGCAAAACTTGGATCATGATTAGTAGTGTGGGGATCCAGGCCCATATGATGTGGGATGCAGATTGAGATTGCCTGTGGCAGCGGATGCTAAATCCTAATATTTTGATCGCTAACAAATACCCCACGATGCGATGGGTCATGTGCAGATGTCCTAATCCATGTTTTGGCCACCAACCAAGACCGCATCCTATCCAGTCGTTGCCACAGGCGAGGGCAGCTCCCATGTGGCGCACAAGACCTCCTAATGCTACCTGAGCAAATGTTAAAAACAGGGCAACCCATAAGCTGCGAGAGCCCCAGGGGGGCTTGCTAACTGACAGGGATCTGCTAAAGGGACATAGCCGAATGGCTAGCTCTAGAGTAAGGCAAAAAAAGGCAAAGCCCATCACCAGGTGTAGGCTCGATATAAGTGGGTGAAGACCCAGCAAAACTGTGACACCGCCTAAGGTTCCCTGTGCAGCCACCATGACTATGGCAAATAGACTCAGCATTCGGGTGCAAGAGGAGGTGTGCTTCGTGAACCATACGCGCAAAGCCAGGCTAATGGTCAGTAATCCTACAAAACAGGCCCACAGGCGGTGGCCGTGTTCGTACAGTACCCCGGCTTTCATGGGGGGGAATATTTGATGATTGCACGTGGGAATGAACAGCCAATCGGGACAAGCTAACGAGGCTTCCATGGGGTTTACAATGGCTCCAATGGCCAGCAAAAACCATGTTGCTAGTGCGAGTGTGATGGCTAGACACCACGTGGTGGATGCTTTAGATGGCATCTGCTTGACCGATTTGCCCTGCATTGGATACCCTTTATCTATCAAACAATGGCCCCTTCGTCTAGCGGTTAGGACGGCAGCCTCTCACGTTGCAAACACGGGTTCAATTCCCGTAGGGGCTACGAACCGTAGCGCGCAGCGCTAGGTCTCTCCAGTGGAGAGACCGGCGGTGAGTAGCGGCTCAAACTGGCTTTGAGCCGAACTTCCGACAGCGCGCGCGCAGCGCTAAGAAACTACAGTGGAGACTGCGGCAGCAAATAGCAGCTCAAACTAGCTTTGAGCCGAATCTTCGACGGCGCGCTTAGCGCGCGCACAGGCTATTTTTTCAGCACTTTTTGCAGCAAGAGTCCTTCTTGAGCCAGGGCCGACAAATCGCTGTATCCTCCAATGGGCTCGTCGTCAAAGAAAATTTGCGGCACCGTGCGTTGGCCCGTTTTTTCTCGCAACCATTCTCGCTTGTCATCGTCGTTTGTCACATTAATTTCTTTGTACGCAATGTCCTTTTCTTTGAGTAGATTTTTAGCCGCTGTGCAGTAGGGGCAAATATCAGTGGTGTAAACAGTAACTTCTTTGTGTTTTGCATCCGTCATGAAATGCCTCCTTGCTGTGCCGTTTTTTGATACCTAATCTATTTTGAATCCAGCCAACTTAGCTTGTCAATGGGAAAGCTCAAAGTTGGAATTTTGGGACTGGATTATGTTTTTAAGTGTTTAGATAAGCATAGACACCTCGATTTGCTCGCTTACCCAGGCGGTGGCTTGACGCACCGGACGTCCTTGCATGTCGTTGACCGTAAACACGCACCCCACAAGTGTGACCGATTTGCCTTTTCCTAGATATTTGGTGTGATATTGTCTCTCTTTGATCTGTTGTAGCGCGGTTTGAGCCAGGTTGCGGTGGCTGTCGCCTAGTGCCTGTGCCAACGCATCTTGCGCGACAGAACTTTTGAGTCGATGGGCTTCATCAGAATCTGCGGTCAACTGCTTTTTGGGCGTGGGATTGCCCGCCTCCAGCTTAAACTCAAACAGGTAGGTTTGTGTCTCTAAGTCGATCACCGCATCGATGCGGCCGGTGTGGGTGTGCACTTCGGTATGCACGCAGTAGCCCAACAACTGGTGAATCAGATAGAAAACAGTTTGGTAATAACGCTCCAGAGGAATGTGCAGTTCGTAGGAGATCCCTGCCAAAATGCGCCGAAGCGTCACAAAATACCCGGGCAGGTCGTTTTGTTGGAGTGCACGGCTCAGCTGCGCCACGTCATGAATGGTTTTGCCCTTGGCCAAGTGTGTGTAGGCCTGCACAAGGTTTTCTAAGAATCCCTTTTTGACCTCACGGTTTGGGTAATCTACTGTATAGGATTCCTTAGAGGGGTCGTAAGCTGCGATGGTAAGATACCCTGTTTGCACCATGAGCGGAAGCAGATTTTCCTGCAACCTGTCTAGCTCGCAGCTTTCAAAGGTAGACCCGGAGACGCAAGCTCCTGCGAGTTCGTCAGGCTGCAAATCTTCGGTACGTTTTATGAGGTGTGTCAAAAAGGTGGGTGTTCCAGTTTGGAACCAGTAGGAGCGAAACTCCTGTTGTTCCAGCAACAGCAAGGTGGAGAAGGGGTTATAGACACATGCATCGACGCTAGAAAAGCGAAAGCCGTTGTACCAGCGCCTAATGTCATCAAGAAGCTGTTGCAGGCTCTGATGCCGCTCAGTGGACAATTGTTGCAAATGTGGCTTAAAGTTGGTTTCTAGCTCTTGCTGCGTGTAGCCGGTGAGTGTGGCGCAGCTGCGTGCCAGTGTCAGGTCTGTGAGATTGTTGAGATCAGAAAAGATAGAGGTTTTGGCAAACTTGCTCACCCCGGTGACAAAGACCAAACGCAGGTGAGCCCCTTGCCCCTTGAGCACGGTGTAAAAGCTTTTGAGCACCTGGCGGTTGGCATGGGCAATCTCCAGCTCCTGTTCGCGTTGCTCCATACTATAACCCCCCAAGTGATCCACCAATGGTTTGTCGTACTCATCCACCAAAACCACCGGCGGACCCTTGTGTTGAGCCAACTGTTCAATCAGACGGTTAAGGCAAGCAGGAAGGGTGCTGCTGGGGTTGAAGGAGACTCCATGCTCTTGTGAGATTGTTACAATACGCTCTTTCAGATCCTGCTCGAGGTCTTGCGGACTTTTATTGGAAACAAGGCTCATGTCCAGCCGAATGACCGGATGCTTTTGTGACCAGTCCCAGCGATTCTGCTGTCCAATCCACAGCCCTTCAAACAGCTCACGCTTCCCCTCAAGCAGAGCTTGTAGAGTCGAAATCAGTAGGGACTTGCCAAATCGCCTGGGGCGCGAGAGAAAGTAGGGACGCTTTCCCACCCGCAGCAAATGGTGAATGTGTCGAGTTTTGTCGACATACACAAACCCCCCTTCTCGCAAGTCGACGAATTCAGCCAATCCAATGGGTAAAAGGGGCACTTGCATGGTCTTTTGTGTTTGTAGCATAACACAACTGCCATGAAACGCCTTCCAACTCTGCTTTTTTGTTGTCTGAATCTATATCTAACGGCGGTGGAGTTTGTCACAAAGCAGTGCAAGGGAAGATCGCGTGGGACTATAGTGGGTCAAAGCAATGGAACCCGAGTAATGTAGATGCACTTTGTCTTAGTGCTACAAGTTTATGGATTT
>JBCCES010000010.1:0-14677 GCA_039030115.1 Myxococcota bacterium | reverse complement strand
TTTGACCGCAGGTTCAACATATTTGAGATAGTTGTTGATAAAGCGGAAATTTTCTTGAGGAGTCATTTTTTCCGACAGGGATGTAAATGCATGAATGTCACACAGTAAAATATTCATTTCCTGTTGCACACAATCTCCTAATTTCACCTGAAGAATATCTTCTTTACCCAGGTAGTTAGCCAGTTGAGGCGGCACGAAGCGGCGAAAAGAGGAGAGGTGTTTTTGCGTTTCTTCGCGAAGATGGTATTGTTCAATCGCTTTTTGTACTGTGAGCAATAGATCTTCTGTTTCCCAGGGTTTAGGCAGGTAGCGATAGAGATCCGCGTTGTTGATGGCATTGACGACGGATTGCAAAGATGCTTGGCTTGTAATGAGTATTTTGATGGGCTTTGAGTAGCTCGCATGGATTTTTGCAAGGAGCTTGTCTCCGCTGATGTCGGGTATGTTTTGATCGGATATAACTAGAATAATTCGATCGTTTTTTTTGTTGTGCTCTTCCATTCTTTTTAAAGCATCTTCACCACTTGAAACAATTTCATATAAATATTGATCGCTAAATTTGCTTTTTAATTTTTCATGCAAAAAATTTATAGATTTTACATCGTTATCGACACATAAAATAACGGGTTTTTCTGTTGTTTTTTCTTGGTTCATCTAGTTTGAATCCTGATTTTTTAATACCTTGTTTTGTGACGGCGATATCCCTCTCTTATTTTGCTGTCAAAATTTCAACTCCTTGCCAGTTTTCGTGTGGAGGTTGTTGTGCAAAGTGTTCTGCTCGTTGTAGGTAGTATTGCGCTGCTAGATCTGCTTTAGATCGTTGCAAAATATTTTGGAATATTTGAGCAGATCCAGTGAAATCTTTTGCAAAATATCGGTTAAGAGCATCTTCAAATTCTGTTTTTGTTTCCATTTTTATGTTGGTTGTTGTGTCTTCGCTTTTCATAAGGATTTCATGGATACGAACCACCTCTTCTCTTCCTTTGACTTGTACTTTTCCCAAGAAACGTGTTTGTATTCCCTGTGGCATTTTTGTAGCGGGCATATCATCTAAGACTTTTTGGCTCACCAAGGCTGTGGCTCCAAAGATTTTTGCAGCTCCTTCCAGCCGCGAGGCCAGATTGACAGCATCTGCGATCACAGTGCTTTGCATACGAGATTCCACACCGACAATTCCTAGCATGAGAGGTCCTGTGTGAATTCCCATGCTGACACAAATAGGTTGACGTTCTTTAGCATGTCGGTCCCGGTTGTATTCTTTGATGGTCTGTTTCAAGTTAACGACAGCTTCCATGGATTCTGATGTATTGTGGAACACGGCCATGGCCGCGTCTCCGATGTATTTGTCAACAAACCCACCTGCTTTTCGAATACTGGGCTCTATGCGTTTGAAGTATCCGTTAAGGAATTGAAAGCTTTCTTTGGGCGACATCTGTTGTAGAAGGTTGTCGAAGCCACGAATGTCTACAAACAAAACGCTCATATCCCGCTTCACACATTCTCCCAATTCGATGTCTGCCAAGCTTTCTCGAGAGAGGATCTGGGTAAACTCTGTGGGGACAAACTTGCGGAAGCATTCGATCTGTTTTTCGCGTTCTTTTTTCAGAAAGTAACGGTCGAGTCCACGTTGGACGGTGAGCAGAAAGTCCTCTTTTTTCCAGGGTTTTGTGAGGTATCGAAAGAGGTCTGCGTTGTTGACAGCATTAATGGCTGATTCGAGCGCTGCTTGCCCTGTGAGGAGAATTTTCACAGCATCGGGATTTTGTTTATGCAATTTAGTGAGAAACTCGTCGCCTAACATGCCGGGCATCACTTGATCAGAAATGACCATGGCAACATGAATTCCTTCTTCCGCCAATTCTTGCATGACTTCCATGGCTTCTTCGGCACTTTCAGCAAATTCGTAAGAATAGGTGTCACCTAAGTGCTTGTGCAACTGTTCGCTGAGGGAGTCCAAGACGATTTTTTCATCGTCCACGCATAGTACAACAGGTTTTTCTTCTGGTTTTGCCATCTGCTTATCTCCTTGTTTTAAGAGTGTTGGGGGCTCTTTTTTGGGCTCTCTGTATCTGTTTCGTTTCTGTTTTGTGATGTGGTTTGTGTCATGGGAAATCGAACCGTAAAAATGGTGCACCCAGGCTTGGAAGAAACTTGTATATCTCCGCCATGCCCCTGCACGATGTCTCTGCAAATTCCCAGGCCCAATCCTGTGCCTTCACCCTTCTTTTTTGTGGTGAAATAAGGTTCGAAGATACTGGGTAAGATGTCATCGGAAATCCCAGGGCCGTCGTCTTGCACTTGGACACAAACCTGTTTTTCTTCTTGCCGCAAACGTAAAGTCATGTTGCCTTCGCCTTTCATGGCCTCAACAGCGTTGTTAATGAGATTGGTCCACACTTGATTGAGCTGGTCGGCACGGCACAAAACAGGGGGAAGCGTCTCGAGTTCTTTGTGGATTGTGATAGCTCGTTTCAGGCGATTGTGTAGCAAAATAAGTGTGTTTTCCAAGTCTTCTTGCAAGTTTGTGTAGGACAGTTCCGCTCGATCTGTGTGGGAATAGGTTTTTAAGGCCTGTACTAAACGGTGGATGCGGCTAATAGCAATGCCAATATTGGCGATGTGGATCTGGTTCATGCCAATTTTAAACAGCGACTTTTGCACTGCATCGCCATGCTGGGTTTTTAGCAAGGGAAGCAGTTCATCCATATCTTCTAAGAGTAGACCTACCATTGCCATGGTTTTGCTTGCATCTCGTGCATTGTCGACATTGGCTTGCTTGAGTGTTTTGGCGATGTCTCGGGCAATGTGTCGTTGTTGTGAAGTGGAACTTGATTTGTCTCGTTCCAATACCGATTTACAGGCGTTGATGTAGTGAACTTTTTGTTCTGCCGGTAGTTTTTCTACTAAATCAACCAGTTGTTGCAGCAGTGCGAGGTAGCCTTTATCAATTTCACCAATGGCACCCACAATGGCTCCGGCAGGTGTGTTGATTTCATGGGCGATACCGGCTACTAATTGCCCCAAGGAAGCCATTTTTCCCGACTGAATCAACTGTTGGTGAGTTTGACGTAAATCTTTGACCATGCGGTTGAAAGCCACGGCAAGCTGCCCCAGTTCATCTTGAGACTCCACCGAAACCTGTGTGTCAAATTCCCCCATTGCAATTCTGCGAGTGGCGGCAACCAATGTGGGAATAGGTCGTAAAAAGCGACGCACGATCCACACCAGCCCAATGAGGCCTAAAGAGACTGCGAACAGGCATAGTGCGGCAATCAGTTTGAGCATGTGTCCAATGCTCTCTTCAAGCTCTTTACGATCCACTAACACACGGATCCACCCTTTGTTGAGCGTTTCGTCTTCTGTTCGCACCGGTGCAATGAACTCCCAGGTTTTCTCTCCTGAAGGCAAATTCCGTATTCCATCCCACAAACCATTTGCTGCGAGGGCTTGTTTGGGAAGGGTTTGTAATGCATCGATTTGTAGATCGACTGAGCTGGATTCTAGCCACACCTTTCCTTTATTGTCATAGGCAACAATGGCTGTAATGCGTTCGGTATCATCAAAATTTTGCAAAACGGAGATCAGATCGGCAATATTTTCTTCTTGGTAAAAATGGCTGCTCACACGCGCAATGGTGACGCTGATATCTTTACCACGAAACACAAATTCGTTGATAATTGATCTTTTTGTTTCAAAGTAGGCAACAGATGCAGCAATTGGAATAGAAATGCTATAGGAGATAAGGGCAGTTAAAATAAGTTTTGTAGCCAGAGAGATTGTCTTTTTCATGTTTATCTCATGCCCTCTTCTCCTAAGGAGAATAATATTTTAATTTTTTCCTTCTCCTCGGGGGTTATACGATCACTATATGTATATCCAACAGACATTCTATCACCTTTTATTATGTTAATTAAATTTCTATGATTCACTTTGAACATCCTTACTCTTCTACCTTTAATATCAGTTATAGAATTATATGATTTTCCAACGAAATTAGAGTAAAATTCATCTATTATTTTCTTTTTCTTTCTGTCTATAATGATAATTCTTTTTCCGCCTTCTATGCGATATTTGCTTCGCAAAAATAATTTTTTTATAATCTCTTTTATTTCTTCTGTAGTTTTTCCGGATGTTGGAAAGTCTTTATGCGCAACTACTACGATAGAGGTTTGAGGCTGCATGGCATAACTCCCCCAGCCAAACAGAAAAAGCACTGCAATCAAGAAACGGTTTGCACACATCGTTTTTCTCTTTTGTGCTACCAGCTCAACACCAAACCGACATCAAAGATGTTGTCTTTGTCGTATCCAGCGCCATTACCTCCCTTCACAAAGACGTACTCTACCTTGAGGGCAACTTGCTCAATGGGGTAGTAGTTAGCACCAAAACCAATGTGTCGACCGTGTTCGCGTCCCCCCTGCAGTTGATCGATCCAGGCTTCGCTGTATAGGACCTTGGGTCCAATGGACCACAACCATTTAGGGTATTGAGGAATGGGTAAACCATAGTAAGCATCGGCGTGAAAACCAAAGCGATCCAAAGACGAACGGGGGGAGTCTCCTCTCAGCATCTCTTGGGACCACGCAAAGTCTGACACAAGGCGAAATCCAACTTCCGTGTCGATTTGCAGATCGGCGCCTGCAGCCCAAAAGTCTGCTGCGTAAAAGCGGGGATCTGTCTGGGCTTGTTCAGGATTTTCGTCAGCTCCTCGCACGCTGCCATCTCGCATGCCGCCCCAAGCACCTGATGCACCAATTTCTAGCCACGGTAAGCCTGGCTTGATGCCAAAACGTCCTGTAACAGCTGGTTTTTTACTATGGCCAAACACATTGATGCGAACATTATCCATCATGCCAAAAGAGAGAGGGCCGTTGCCAACGCTCACAACATAGTTCAGAGCGACTTTCCCTGCTTGGGAATACCCCTCTAGCCAGGCTCCAATTTCGTTGTGATGAGGAGGCAATACATGGGTCGCAACAGGAGAGATGACATTAAATGGGTTGAGGCTAGAAAACCATTGGCGGTTGTGTACGCCAAAAGGCCACCATTGCCGGCCTACTCCAATAGCCAAGTGGGTGGGCCACTCTTTCTTGTTGATCACATGCCACATGATTTTGGCTTCTGTTAAAACAGGATCCAAGGCGGAGCGGACAAAGTGAATTTCCAAAACACCTTGAAATCCTTGAAACATTTCCGAACCTACAAACAGGGCGGCATCGTGCTGAAAGCCACCTGTGTTGGCACCTGAAAAACGATTGCTTCCATTGACCAAAATTTGGCCTTGGGTCAGGGGGGATTTTCCAAAGTCGTTGTCTAGGTTTGCGTAAACGCCATTAATATAACCATGCCAAAAAAAGAGACTACCTGGGTCTAAGTAATAACCACTGGGTGTGCGTCGTTGGGCTTGTCCCAGGTCTATCTCTTGTTCTGTCTTGTTTTGTATAGAGGCGTCTGCATCTTCTTTGGCAAAAGCCATGTGGTTGAGAGTTAGTCCCAAGGTGGTGTAAAATAAAAGGGCTTTTATGTAACGCGCAGGTAACATTGAGTTCTCCTTTTAAGATTTTGTTCTCTTAGCCTTTACAACGTGTGCTTGTTTGAGTTTATTTCCTTTGGCTTTTTGTCAAGGTAAGCTCATGCATAGATGTTGAGATAAAAGTTTGGCGGAAATCGTGCTACAAGGATCTTTTTTGCTGTCTCATGGTGGTGTATCTGTTTATGCGCTGCTAGGGGCTTCGATGTTGGGATTGGCTGTTTTTTTGGAACGTTTGCTGGCTCTTCGAACCGCGGCAATGGTTCCAGCACCGCTTGTGAGTGGAACCCACGCCCTTGTATTGGCGGGCAAGTTGCAAGAAGCTGCTCATTTGTCTCGCTGCAATTCGAGTTTGTTGGCTGTGCTGTATGGACATATTTTGCAGCGGGCCCAACAGCCTTTTGAATTGGTGCGCGAAACTCTTAACGAACAAGGGGGTCAAGTGGTAGCTGCGCTCCACAAACGCTTGTGGGTGCTGAGCACCGTTGCCGCTGTGGCTCCTTTGTTGGGTATTTTAGGAACTGTTTTGGGGATGATTAAAGCGTTTCATAGCATTGCGCAACAAAGCTTTGCGAATCCCCTGCACATGGCTACGGGCATTTGGGAAGCCTTGCTCAGTACGGCCATTGGGCTTGTGGTGGGTATTTGTTGTTTTGTGGCACATCGCTTTTTAGTCACAAGAGCACAGCATTTGGCGCTCAGGCTGCAACATGAATCGAGCCGTGTGTTGGAGCTGGTGTTTACAGCGCACGCAGTGTCAGCACTAGACAAGCCACAAGTGGCTCAGGGCTAATGTAGACAACAAGATGCTGACAATCCACAAACGAACAACAACCCTAGGCTCAGGCCAACCTGATAATTCCAAATGATGATGCAGGGGTGCCATACGCAGGATGCGTTTTCCGCCCGTGAGCTTAAAAAACGCAACTTGTAACATCACACTGAGGGCTTCGGCTAAAAACAGACCGTGTATCAAGGCTGACAAGAGTTCCAACTGAGTAAGAATGGGGAGTAATCCCAAGCACGCACCTAAACCTAACGATCCCACATCACCCATAAAAATGAGGGCGGGGTAGGTGTTGAACCACAAAAAGCCTAAACAGGCTCCCGCAACGGCGGCGCAGTAAATGCATAATTCGCCCATGTTGGTTGCCACAGATTGTTCCAGGAGAGGGTTCCCCATGATGCGTGTTGCAAAGCAATAAACAAAAATGCCAAACGTGCATGCGCTGGTCAAAATAGAACCAGGCGCTAAGCCGTCTAAGCCATCTGTGAGATTGACTGCATTGGCTGTTCCTACCAGAAGCAGCAAGGCGAACACCCAGTAAAGCCCAAACGGAAGGTAGAGTTGAAACAGATTGGCGGGTACAAAAGGGATGGTTAAGTGATCCTGGGCAGGCAAGCCCGAAAGGCCTATGGCATGGGTACTAAGCACCACGCAGCCTGCAGCAAGCATGAGTAGCAACTTGTTGCGTGCTGAAAGTCCTGCATAGGCATTGTTGTTGCGTATTTTTCCCCAATCGTCGTATAGCCCAATCAAGCCAAAACTTGCACAGGTTCCCATCAATAGCCATACGCTGGCATGAGACAAATTGGCCCATAGCAAACAGGCGAAAAACGTACATGTAAGCAGTACAATCCCGCCCATGGTCGGTGTGCCCTGTTTTTGCAGGTGCGTTTGTGGGCCGTCGTGGCGAACAGTTTGTTGTATGTGTAGGTGTTGCAGTTTGCCCAGGGCCCAGTTGCCCAACAACAAGCATAAGCCCGCAGATGTTAGGGCAGCCATGAGGGCGCGAAGACAAAGGCCTTGCGGTGTGTTGAAAAGAAAGGAGGAGGCATTGGCTAAATGCAGCATGTTGAGTCAAACCTCGACAAACAAAGCATCATGCAGTGTAGCACGGGGTGTTTAAGAACACTGGAGACTGATCCAGATCAGGGACAATGATGTGGTCGTGTTAGTCGGTATGAAGAAAAAAAGAGGAAGAGAAGATGGCGCACCAAAACATTTGGCAGCAAGTGCAACACTGGGCTTCACAGTTGTTGGGATCCGATGCACAGCAAAAAAGGGGAGATGAGCATGTTTTTTGCTCTGACAGTGTCTCTTCGGGAGATGCCAAGCTGGATGCAGCATTGCCTTATAGAGGGTGGCCTTGTGGTTTTATCAGTTGGCTGCAAGGAGATATAGGGGTGGGCAAAACACGTCTTGCTTTGTCCAGCGTGAATCATGCACAACAAGCAGGAGCAACAACAGCCTTTTTAGACGCCACATATAGCTTGTGTTGTGCCCAGATTCGTTCTCAAGTAGCAGATCCATCTCGTGTGTTGTGGCTTCGGCCTGCGACGTTGCAGCAGGCTTGCTGTATGTGTCAGCAGCTGGTAGCAGTGGAGGGAATGCGACTCATTTTCATCGATGGACTGATGGCTTTGCCAACGCAGCAAGAGCTACACAAGCCACTGGTCATGAGTATGCAGCGGCAGTATAAGAGCGATTTGATGAAGCAAGTGTTATCTCGTTTGTCTACGATTGTTCGGGGAACCCAAACAGCGTTGGTTATCATTCACACAGATCCATTGGGCAATGAAAACATGTTGTCTCCATGTCATGTTGCGTGCAAAGTCTCTTTTATAAATGCTTGTGATAAAAAAAACACGACCCAGCTAAAAAGCCAGGTCGCGTTCTAGAGCCGAACCCCTAAGATAAATTTTGAGAGCTGCTGCTTTGAACAACAATGCGGTTTGGTTCGAAAAGAACCTCCACAAAGTCACCTTTGTGTGCTCCTAATGGACCCAAAGGCAAACGCAAAAAGGCATCGCCCTCCGTGAGCTGTTGAGCTTTGTACTGCCGTTTTTGCCAAACTGTTGGGCTGGATCGACCGCGGGTTCCTGTTGGATAGCTTTCCGCTACGAACTTTTCTAACGCATCGGTTTTTCGACCGGCTTCTTTAAGTTCTTTTAAAGTACGTCGTAATACAGGACCTGCATTTTTTCTTCCATGTACCAATTTTTTGATCCCAGGAATACCTTCCAAAAGGTAGACAATCTGGCAGTCCTTGAACGAGATCAGTGAACGTTTCTTACTGTTTTTTGTATTTACCATAACCATTTACTCCTCATTTTCGCTTAGCTCATAGGCTTTACGAATTTGCTATTGACTGCAACCAAAAGCAGCCTTGTTTCTCATTGTATGGGTCTAGATGGTTTTGTCAAGCCCTAAGGGATTAACCTAGTTTCGTTTTGTTGCAGGGCTATCATACCAGCATGCTCTTATCAGTACGTCTTTTTTTTGTATGATTTTATCTGTTTTTCTGGTGAGACAAAGCTTTTTTAAATAAATTAGAGTAGGTGTTTTTTGCGTAAAGTGCGAAATGGAGCCTAATGGAGCGAATCTTCAATAAAACACAGCGAAGAAGGGGATTTTTTCCACTTCAAGCAGCAAGAGCCTTTCGACTGAAAAGAGCTATCAATATGGGGAAACTTTTTAACGTTTAGAGTATTGGAAACGCTTACGTGCTCCTGGTTGACCAGGTTTCTTGCGCTCCACCATGCGGTCGTCACGGCGCAACAAAAGGTGTTTTTTCAGAAGAGGGCGTAGTGCGGAGTCTTTTTGAGCCAAGGCTCGAGCTAAACCGTGTGACAAAGCACCGGCTTGTCCTGACAAACCACCTCCACAGACAGTTGCACGGATATCAATTTTCCCTTGTACGCCAGATACCTCCAGAGGCTTATCAACCATTTTTTGCCATGATTCACGGGCAAAGTAGTCTTGTAAGGATCGACCATTGATGTGAATGCTTCCCTTGCCAGTTGTGACCCAGACGCGAGCTGCAGATTCCTTGCGCCGACCTGTTGCATAAAAAAGTTTATCTGACATTATCCGTTCCCCTGTGTTTGTTGAGATTGATGAGGATGATGTTCATCTAGGTAAATTTTTAGCTTCTGAATGGTTTTTCTTCCTAGAGGGCCTTTAGGAAGCATCCCTTTTGTTGCATGCTGGATAATGCGTTCTGCAGATTGCCTACGTAAGCGAGCAAGCCCAGTGCTGCGTTCTCCACCGGGATAACCCGAGTGACGCCAATACAATTTTTGGTTCTCTTTGTCGCCGGTTACTTTAACGTGGCGGGCATTGACAACCACAACATAGTCGCCTGTATCCTCGTGAGGAACAAACTTAGGGTTATGTTTTCCTCTTAATAAATTGGCAACACGAGAGGCCAGACGACCTAGAATCATCTCTTTGGCATCAATGACATGCCACCGACGTTGTGTTTCACCATGATTTGACAAAGGGGTTTTCATGATCACTTTCCCTATAATTGTTTTTTACACTCGATTGCAACATAGCTCTTGTGGGTGGGAGCTGTCAATAGCTAATCCATTGCTTCTACCACCGCTTGGGTAAAATCGGTCGTGCTAGCATTTCCCCCTAAGTCGGGGGTGCGAATCTGCTCTTGCTTCAACACGCAATGCACTGCGGTTTGAATGCGATCTGCATGTTGGTGGTAGCCCAGATGCTGTAGCAGTAAACAAGCACTTTGTATGGCAGCGACTGGGTTGGCACAATTGCGACCTGCCAAGTCGGGGGCACTGCCATGAACGGCCTCAAACACGGCCACGTCATTTCCCAAATTAGCGCCAGGCACCAAACCCAATCCCCCCACTAGGCCAGCACACAGATCCGACACAATGTCGCCGTACAAATTGGGCAATAGAAGCACATCAAAATGGGTGGGATCTTGCACCAGCTGCATACATAGAGCGTCAATGAGTCGATCGTCACAGGCAATGTCAGGATATTGCTTGGCTGTTTGCTGTGTCTGTTTTAACAGCATGCCGTCGTTGGTTTTGAGAATATTGGCCTTATGTCCTACAGTGACCCGGCGACGCTTATGTTGCTTAGCATAGGTAAATGCGGCTTGTGCAATGCGTTGACAACCTTGCTGGGTGACAACTTTCATGGCAACGTTTACACCTTTGGTGACTTCAACTTCTCGCCCCCCATAAAGCCCTTGCATGTTTTCCCGTACCACCACTAAATCCACATTGCTGTATCGCGTGGTCACCCCAGGCAGGCTGAGAACAGGACGAATGCAGGCGTATAAATTGAGTTGTTGGCGCAACTGCACATTGGCACTGGTGTGCCCCCCACCGCTGGGTGTTGTTGTGGGTCCTTTCAAGGCCACCTTGTGCTTTGTAATGGCTGAAAGGGTCTCTTCAGGAACCGCTGTGCCGTGCTTGTGCAGCGCTTGTAAACCTAAAGCATGGGTTTCCCATGTAATGGGTGCTTGGGAAGCCTGTACAACGCTTACCGCTGCTTGAATCACCTCTGGCCCAATGCCGTCACCTGGAATCAAAACCACTGTGTGCGACATGGTTTTACCCTCTTAAAAGTTACAAAGGCAGAGATGCATTGTCAGAGTAAGGTACTTGAGAAGCCGGTGGAAGAGATTTTGTTTGTGTTTGCATGCAGGTGCGTATCTGGTTGAGTTGTTGCAGGGTTTTGCAAATGGCTGGGTATAAAGCATTTTGGCCTTGTTTCCATGGGCGTTGCGTTAACAGCTGTAGGGCATCTTCAAAAGAGTCCACTGTATACACAGAAAACCACCCTGCGTTACAAGCTTCTACCACCTCTTCCGCTAGCATCACTTCTGCCGCGTTAGCTGCCGGAATAATGACACCGCAGGTTTTAGGACACTGCGTGCGCTGGTGCTGCGCACGCTGTTGGCTTGATGTTTCGCTTTTTACGATTTTATGAGTTTTGGCAAAGCGTTCTTGGCACAACCGGAAAAATCCTTCAATTTTTTCATTGACACTCCCTACGGCTTGTACTCGGCCTCGCTGATCGATGGAACCTGTTAGAGCTAAGGATTGATCTAAGGGTGCTTGAGACAACGCGGACAACAAGGCACAGGCTTCGGCCAATGAGGCGGAATCTCCATCTACGTCGGAGTAGGTTTGTTCCATGCACAGCGTGGCACAAAAGCCCAAGGGAACATCACGACCAAATCGGTCGGCAAGCAAGCCTCGCAAAATTAAGGTTCCCTTTGTATGAATGGGACCTCCCAGTTTTGTTTCTCGTTCAATATCCACAATTTCGCCTCGACCACATCCAGTGCGGCAGGTAATGCGTAAAGGAGTTCCAAATTCATATCCTCCTAGCTCCACAACGGTGAGGGCATTGCATTGACCCACAACCTTGCCCTGGGTTTCAATGCAAATACGCCCCTCTAAAATATCTTCTAACATGTGTGTTTGCAAAAAGCCGTTGCGATCAGAGCGTGCTTTTAACGCTTTGCGTACATGGCATACATCAATGCGTTTGCTTTTTTCTTTGCGAGCCCAAAAGCTAGCTTCTCGTACCAAATCTGCCAGCTCTCCTAAACGAGCGGTGATTTTGTTTTGGTTCCCCGCAAGGCGCGTTGCATGTTCCATCACACGGCCGGTGCTTTCTGGAGTTAAAGGACACAGTTTCTCTTGTTCACATAAATTCACCAAGAAATGGATGTATTTTTTTGTTCTTTCATGCGTACACTGCACCTCGCTGTCAAAGTCTGCTTTAACCTTAAATAAATTGTCAAAATCTGGGTCGGCACAAGAGATGGTGTAATACACCTCCGGGGTTCCAATCAATACAACCTTCAGAGACAAGGGTACAGGTTCTGGTCTGAGAGCAGCAACAGAGACCATACGACCAGGTTCCCCCGGATCGTCCAGTTCGATCGCTTGGTTTTTTAAAGAGCGTTTGAGTCCTTCCCAAGCTCCCAAGTCGCGCAACAGATCCCCCGCGTCGATGATTAAATAGCCTCCATTTGCACGGTATAATGCGCCTGCATGAATGCGCGTAAAGTCCGTTACCGTCTCCCCCGCACGAATGTGTTGTTCGATACGCCCAATAATATTAGAAGCTGTGGGGTGTGTTTCTTGGACAACAGGTGCTCCCGAACCCTTGCGATGGCTTACTAAGACATTCACACGGTATCTGCCAAGCAATGCTTCTTCTTCGTTAAATTCCTCGTCTTCGTCGAATCTTCTGTTATTGATCATATGTACAATGTTGGAATCCGATGTTGCAGGACGTTCTTGAGGGATAAAGTGGCGTAAGCGGTTCAGTACATCTTCTCGAATAGCTTTCAGATGTTGTATCACCTGGGGCACCTGTTTCCATGTTGCACAGGCAGACTCAAATAGGGTTGCCAGGGCATTGTTTCCTGTTTGACGCTGCAGTTGTTCGAGTGCTTCTTCACTCTCTTTTTCCGCCGAACGAACCTTACGAAATGTCTCTTCTAGACGTTTTTCCAAACGTTCTGCTTTTTTCTCCAATTGCCTTTTGCGGGTGTGAGGCATTTTGTCAAATTCCTCTTCCGTAATGGATTTTCCTTCTGCATCTGCAGGTGTGAGTGTTAGGCAAGATGCAGATTGAACAAGAACAAATCCATGACAGCGCGCTTCTTGCTCGATCTCCTCGAGTGCCTCTTGTGTTTGACGTCGACACTTTTCTTGGACGCGTTGGTGTTGCACATCGTACAATTCGGAATCGAAGGCTTTTTCTAGGGCAACCAGCATTTTTTCAACCAAGGAGTCGTAGGTTTTTTTCAGTGCGGGACCACTGCCTGCAGGAATGGAAAGAGATAAAGGACGATCCCGATCGGAGAAATTGTACAGTAAAACAATGTCGTCGGGGGTTGGTTCTTTACGCGCTTGTCGCAGTAAAACATCATTGACCACGCTTGTGCGCCCTGTACCTGACACACCCACGGCAAAAATATTGTAGCCCCTTTGCTTAATTCCCAAGCCCAATTCTAAAGCAGATAGCGATTGATTTTGTCGCATGGCCTCCAGATGATTTTGTGTCTTGCTTTTCGATTGTTTTTTTTGCATGGCCTGTCGTACCAGGGCATTGCGAGAAAAGCGACGACGTAACTTTTTGGGGGGCAATTGACGAATCATGTTTTCTCTCTCCTTTGTTTAATAGGGCAAAAGCAGTTTCCTGCAAACTAACTGTTTTGACCCTTTGTATTCACAACAACCCAGAAACAGCTTTTCTTCTCTGCAGCAGAAAATTTCTATCCTCGTGACCATTCGAACTCACTTTGCGAAGAGGATATTCATTGACGTAACCCATGGTGGAGGTGGCGGGAGTCGAACCCGCGTCCAAAAAATCTTTGCAACAAACTTCTACACGCTTAGCCTTTTGATTTATTGTCACCGGGTTGTCGCCCAAAAGGCAAGCAGCAACACAGTGCTCTTGGCAAACATCTCACCTGTATGGTCACCAAGAAACCCACACAAGCCAGCTTGTAAATCATCGTTGGCAACCCTAGGCCCAAGCAAGCCTAAGACCAACGGCTATTAACGGGTTATTAAGCCGCCATAGCAGGCATTGGAACGTTCGCTTGCGCAAACGCCATATCATTGCCGTTTGTTGTTTTTCCAGCCTTTCTACGCGGTGACCGGGACCCGCGACGTGCCATTTATCGCAGCCATCTCCTGTCGAGTGCCTTTTCACCCCCATCTGTAAATATATAGGATTTCTGCTGTCGGACCAAATTCTTAACACTGCTTCAACACGCACGGCGATTTTTCTATTATTTGGAAGGGAATTTTTTGTGGCTGCCCAACGTTTTTGTTATGGGGATGTTTGTGCATTGAACGCAGCCAGTCCAATCGGTCCGTATAGGTCGTCATCTTGGCCCTGTAATTCGTACACAAGGACGTCATTATCTTGTTCTTTTGCTACGTAATATGTAACCCATTGGGCTGTTTGGGCTGGCGAGTCCGGGGGCACAGCTAAATCAAGGTGCAAGACGGCAAGCCATTTGGCCGTGAGCAAAGCAAAGGGACCAGAGGCTACGTACAAAGTGAAGCTGACCAAAGATGCCAGCGCAAGGTCCAAGACCCACTCAAGCCCATAGTGGCGAGCAATCACCCGAGCGCGACGACAATGCAAGAAAAGATGTTCCCAACAGGCACTGACCCAAGTGTCAATGCAACCGCAGAACGGACAAGCAGGAGACAACAAAAGTTCAAAGGAGTGACCACCCCAAGAGGGCCGGGTGGCCGCAGCCAGGACAAAGTTGAAACCCAAATGATGGGCCCGGTACAACCAACTAGGCCGCCGGGCAAGCTTTAAGTACGGCTTGGCGTCCTTGG
>JBCCES010000009.1:0-15427 GCA_039030115.1 Myxococcota bacterium | reverse complement strand
GCCGCGTAATAAGTGTCACCTTACCAGCAACATCAATAAATTCCTTGATAAAAAGCGTTTTATCAACAAAGCAATAATCCTCCCGCACCAGCTCAGCAAAGTCGGATATTCCCACCGGCACTTTACCGGTTGGGTTGACAATAGGGTTGTGTTGGACGGTATCGCTCATCATCACCATGTTACATCATGACGGTACTATTCAGATACTTTGCATGAATATGCTTGTTGGGGTTTTTTGCAAATGGGTAAGAAATAAATCGATTGTTTTGTGTGGCAAATGGCCTTTTTTATGATGTCTTGGGGGTGGTGAGTTGGTGTATTTGTGGCAGGGAAGCATTGGGTTTTTGCGGGGGATTAGGTAACTTTTTAAGTACGGTCTTGAGTGATCAAGGCTTGCAAGCCGGGCAATGCATCGTACCCCAAGGCAGCTAAAGCAGCTTGGCTGCTGTGAAGCAGTTGAAACGGGGTTGTGCTTCTATGTGCATGTTCATAGTGGGCTTGTAGGGCATCGTTTCCTGCAATTATGCATAATTGAGGGCCTTGGGCCATGCTTGAGAGTACGGCAGTCATACCTTTGTTATATTGAGGTTGTTGCCATTGGCCAACACAGTCCAATAACAGTGCTGTGCCTGCTTGTTTGAGCTTGTTGGTAAACAGTTCGCAGGTTTGCGGGCCAATATCTAAGGGGGATGGGTGTGTTGTTGCCTGTGGGTCAACTTGTACGCACACAGGTTTATCTGCTTTTGGGGAGTGTGCCATTACATCTTGAGGCAGTGTGACTGGGATGCTGCGTTGTTGACAAGAGTTCCACAATCGCGTGACAAGGGCTCTTTGTTTGCTGCTTGCCGACAATTGAATCGTTGGGGCTGCTGTAACTCCTGTAGACAAAAAAGCATGGGCCATGTAGCCACAAAGCAGGAATTCATCTACGTGAGGCAGCAGATTTTGTAGCAGGGGCAATGTATGGTCCACGTCATGTTGCTCTCCTCCCAATACAGCCACTACAGGGCGTGGGGGGTTGTGTTGTAACATGCGCAGTGTGTCTAGCTGTTTGCGTAGGGCCAACCCTCCTACACGACAGGCAAACAGATGGGCTGCAGACGCCACAGAGGCATACTCGGAGGGGCAGCAGGCAAATGCATCGTTGACGTATATGTGGGCTAGTTGAGCCAACTTTTGTGCAAATGCAGCATGGTTGGCCTGCTCTCCTCGGTCAAACAGCAGGTTTTCTAGCATGAGCATTTCTCCCTTTTTCAGTCTCGATGCCAAATGGTGCGCACCATCACCAACGCCATCGTGTACAAACATCACGTCGCATTGCAAACGTTGCTGCAGGTAATCGGCAATGGGATACAAAGACAGATGCTTACGAAATTTTCCTTTTGGGTTGCCTAGATGGCCAACGGCCACAACTTGGGCCCCTTGTTGCAAGGCGTAAGAGAGTGTTTGTGTGACATTCAGCAAACGGGTCAAATTGCCCGGCCGTCCTGTTTGATTGACAGGAATATCTACATCGAGCCGGCACAGTAAGCGTTTTCCTTCTAGAGAGAGATTTTTATCGTCGAGCCAGCGGATGTTTTCAAATTGCATGATGATCAATCGTTAACAAATGGGATCCCCTGGTTGACCTTGAACAAAAACAGGTTGGGGCGAAGCATCGCCACAGGCCAAAATCATGCCTTCGCTTGTGCCAAAACGCATGGTGCGTGGTTTGAGATTGCTGACCAGCACCACGGTTTTGTGCAAGAGGTGTTGTGCCTTGACATGGGGACGCAAACCCGTGAGCACATGGCGCTGACCTAAAGGGCCTACGTCGAGTGTTAGAGAGATCAGTTTGTTGCTGTTGGCAACGTCTTGGGCCTCTTTGACATAAGCAGCGCGTAGCTGCACTTGGCTGAATTGTTCGATGCCGATCCAATCTTCGCTGGTTTTGGCATCGGCTTTGGTGGGTCGTGTAGGGCTTGTGTTGGTGTCTTGGCCTAACAAAGCATTGAGCTGTTTTTTGTTGACACGTTCGCACAGACGCTCGTAAGGTCCAATGCAATGCCCAGCCAATAGCGGTTTAATCCAGTCTTCAAAGCGGGTGTTTGGCCCTGTACGCAGCATGGTGTTGACCTGCTTGGCCATGGCAGGCAAAATGGGCGCCAACAGTCCCAACGCTACACTGCCAGCCCACAGGCCTGTCGACAGCTGTTTGTGGGCTTGTGTTGATTGCTTAGCCGCGTGGTTCCAGGGAGCTGCTTGTTGCAAATAGACATTGGCTTGATGTGCAAACGCCATGACATTTCGCACAACGCAAGCTGTATCGACTTGGGCATAAGATTGTTGCACTTTTTGTAACAATGCATGGGCTTGTTGCTTGAGTGCTAACGCTTCTTGACTGCTGTCTTGTTCAGCCAATGTGCCTTCAAAGTGCCGATGCAGCAAAGCAGCTGTCCGGCTCAACAAATTGACAATACCCCCTGGAAGATCTGCATTGACCTTGGCCAGCAAGTCGTTCAGGGCCAAATCAATGTCGGTCATGTCGTTGGTTAATTTGCTTGCTAAGTAGTAGCGTAGCACCTGAGGATCCAAGTGCTTGGCAAAGGTATCGGCAGTGATAAAGGTTCCACGGGATTTGGACATTTTGTGCCCATCTACTGTTAGCATGCCGTGCACGGCCAGACGAGAGGGAAGCTCATAACCCGATGCCATGAGCATGGCAGGCCAAAACAGAGCGTGGAACGAAACAATGTCTTTCCCTAAAAAGTGAACAATGTGTGCTTGTGGATTTTCCCAATAATCTTGGGCTGTCAGCCCTTTTGTGCCAGCGGCAGCATGGCATAGGCTCATGTAGCCGATGGGCGCATCCAACCACACATAGAAAAACATGTTGGGATAATCGGGGATCTGAATGCCAAAGTAGGGTGCGTCTCGGCTAATATCCCAGTTGCGCAACCCCTCTTGTAGCCAACCTTGCACACAGTTTTGCACCTGTTTGCAAGCCACGCCCTCTTGCGCTAGCCACTGTTTTAAACGTTCTGCGTAGGGTTGTAAGCAAAAAAACAGGTGTTGGCTCTCTTTCATGATGGGTTTGGCGCCACTGAGTGCGCTGCGAGCATCTTGTAAATCTGTTGGGCTGTAAGCACTGCCGCAAGCCTCGCAGCTATCACCGTATTGGTCAGGACTTTTGCAGCGCGGGCACGTGCCTCGTACCAATCGATCGGGTAAAAAGCGCTTTGCTTCTGGATCAAACAGCTGTTGAATCGGTTGCATGTGGACATGACCGCTTTTTTGTAAACGGGCGAACAGTGTGTGAACTTGCTGTTCGTGCTCGGGGGCATGGGTTGTGCCGTATGTGCCGTCGAATGCAACATGAAATTTCGAAAAACTTGCAGCTGCGGCATGTTGCCACTGCTTGGCCAACTCGGAGGGCTGTTTACCAGCCGAGGCAGCAGCCAGTTCAATGGGAGTTCCGTGGCTGTCAGCTCCGCATACAAACAAAACGTCTTGACCACTCATGCGCTGTGCACGCACAAAAATATCTGCTTGAATTTTTTCGAGCAGGTGTCCCAAATGCATGGGCCCATTGGCGTAATCTAAACCACAAGTAACTAAAAGCCGTTTCATACCCATCAATCCTTTATTGGCCGTATCCAATGCAAAGACCATAAGCCAAAAGTCACTTGTCAGAATATCGCAAATGAATAGATAACGACAGCCCCTTGCAGTTATTTTATATATGGCTGGTTTGTTTGTTCAGCAAGGGCGTGCAGGGCGTGCACGAGTCGGGAAAATTCTTGTGATAGCTGTTCGTATAACCCGGCTGTGGAAGACATTTTTTGGGATAACAAAGCCGACAAATGATAATACGCAGATTCTCCCATGCCCACATAATACGTACGGGTCAATCCACGTCTTGTTAAAGATTCTTCAAAGAGTCCTGCTGTGTATAAACAGCAATCTCCTACATGTTTAAATGTACGCATCGCTTCGGGAGCATCGGCTTCTTGTGCTCGCTGAAGGAGTAAAGCGATGGCAGGTTGCTGCTTGTATTCAACTCCTGCATAGGCATGTTCGCAACGGGAAAACGTGCAAAGCAGTTGCACCAGATATGCTTGGGACTCCTGAGAAATCTCCACGCGGGTTTTTTGAATAGCTTTCTGCACAGCAGTGTAGAAATACTCTTGAACGTCGGAAACGGTAACAATTCTTGACATCTCTTTCTCGTGTCTTTTACAAGAAAAACATGCGAGAAAGGGTGTTTATTCACCTGTTTTCCAGCACACATTTTCCTTGCTAAACTACAGCCCATGTCTCAACGGGAATTGCCATCTGTTTTACGGCGTCGGGTCGATTCTTATCTTCAGCAAGAGCCGTTGCAAGAGTACCGTTTGTGTATTGAAACATTGGCTCGGCGAGCTCAAAACGGCGATGTGAAGGCGCTCGATGAATTGCAGCATCGGTTTGTTCCTTTGGAATTTGGAACAGCGGGATTGCGATCTGCCATGGGAGCAGGGGATGGTTGTATGAATCACGTGACGGTGTGTCGCGTCGCGTGGGCATTGGGCAGCCATTTGTTACATCGTTACGATGCGCAGCAGGTATCTGAGCGAGGTGTGGTGATTGCCCACGATGCTCGCCACAATAGCTGTGATTTTGCACAGGCCATGGCTGCTGTATTGACAGGCTTGGGGATTGCGGTGCATCTGTTTGACACACCTGTGCCAACACCCGTGTGTGCATTTGCTACAGTTGCTGTGCGTGCCTTGGGGGCGTTGATGATCACCGCCAGCCACAACCCGGCAACAGACAATGGAGTCAAAATCTACCGCAGCGATGGGGCGCAAATCATGGAAGACGACAGTGTGCCCATTGCCCAGCTGATGCAGCAAGCTCCTTGCATGAATGCCATGGTCCGCTTGCCACAAGGTAAGCAACGCCAATTGGGTTTGCGTCGCACCGTAGGGCAAAAGACCTTAGATGCCTATTTTGCATCGCTTGCTGCGTTACCCATGTGTTGTAACGAAGAAAAACATGCAAAAGATATGAAATTGGTGCATACACCACTGCATGGTGTGGCACAAGATTGGATTGTGAAGGGGTTGCGCCACGCAGGGTTTCAACAGGTGCATGTGGTGCCTGAACAAGCAGATCCCGACCCAGATTTTCCAACAACTCCCACCCCAAATCCGCAGGATCCCCACACCTTGCAATTGGCCGTTCAATTGGCTCAAAAGGTGTCAGCAGATCTTGTCTTGGCCAACGATCCCGATGCCGATCGCTTGGCCGTATGTGTCCCAGGGGAGGGCGCGTGTGTCTGGGAGGTTCTAGATGGCAATGCTGTGGGGGTTTTGTTGGCCGATTGGGTGCTGAGTCATCACAAGGTCAGAGACAAAGTAAGCCCCCTTGTTGTGACGACAGTGGTGTCATCCCGTCTGTTATCTCGCATTGCCAAGCACCATGGCGCTTGCTATGCAGAGTCTCTTACTGGGTTTCGCCACATTGCACAGGTCGCGCGACAACAGGCTGCAGCGCATGGCGATCTGCAATTTGTGTTTGGCTACGAAGAGGCGTTGGGATACTGTTTGCTGCCCACGCCATTAGAAAAAGATGGCATTTGTGCAGCTGTAGTCTTTGCCCGTTTGTTTGCAGATCTTCGACGTCAGGGCAAAACGGTGCAGCAGCAGCTAGATCATTTAGCGTTGCAGCATGGGTTGCATCATACGGATCAGTTTTCGTTATCATTTGAAGGTGTGGGCGGCGGTCAGCGCATGAAGCAGCTCATGGGCCGTTTGCGTAGCAACCCTGCCTTGTTAACACATGGGGCGGGTTGGCGGCAGGAGGATGTTTCTTATGTCGATTTGCTGAAGGGCTGTGATGATTTTCCTCTTGCCGATGTGCTGATGTGGGATGCTCCGAGACAAGGGCGTATTGTGGTAAGGCCTAGCGGAACCGAGCCCAAGGTCAAGTTTTACGTGGAGTTCATTCAATCTGTATCCACGTTACAGCAGCTGCAGCAAGCGCGACAGCAGCTAGGCAGACGCTTTCAGCAGATGAAAACCAAAGTCTTGCGCCAGTTGATACAATGCAGTTAGTTTTTTTGTAAAAAGCACCTGTGGTGTAAGATAGGTTTTATGCAAGACACGCAAGCTTTCAACCCCATTGTCAACCCTCAAGGTAAAATGCCCGTGGGTATTTCCAACTTTGCCCAACTTGTGCAAGGCGATTACTGCTTTGTAGACAAAAGTTTGTTTATCAAAGAGATTCTTGATGCAGGTGATGGTGTTTCACTTATCACCCGCCCACGGCGTTTTGGTAAGACTATCAATCTGAATATGTTGTGTTGTTTTTTGCAGCAACCAGCAGGGGAGAAGGAAGATCTGTTCGACGGCTTGGCCATTAGTCAGCAGGGTACGCAGTACCAACGAGAGCGAGGTAAACGGCCCGTGTTATTTATCTCTTTGCGCACGGTGAAAGAAAGCAATTGGGACAGTGCTTACATACGCATGCAATCTTTGTTGTCCAAACTCGCCGAAGAGAAAAGTCGTGATGCTCCTGTCAACAAGCTGGCTGAAACACAACAAATGACGCTGCAACGTGTGATTCGCAAACAGGCAACACCTACTGAATCCAAAGAGATCTTAGCCATCCTCACCGAACTGCTCACCCTCAAGCACAATGGCGTGACGCCTTGGGTATGTATCGACGAATACGATGCCCCTATGCAATCGGCTTACCAATATGGCTATTACAAAGAGATGCGCAACCTCATGAAAGGTTTGCTGGGCGATTGCCTCAAAGACAGCCCCTTTTTGCATCGGGCGGTTTTGACAGGAATTCTTCGTGTGGCCAAGGAGGACATTTTTTCAGACCTCAACAATCCGGGTATTTTCGGTGTGCTCAATCATCGTTTCTCCTCGCGCTTTGGTTTTACAAAAGCCCAAACGCAAGCGCTGTTGGCCTCGCGTGGCCTGACGGAATCCCTTCAGCACGAGGTGCGCTGCTGGTATGATGGCTACTGCTTTGGTCACGAAACGATCTATAACCCCTGGTCGGTGATCAACTATCTGGCGAACCCAGACGATCAGGTACAACTTTACTGGGTCAACACCAGCACCAACCACCTGGTGCACAAATTGTTGACACGAGCCGATGCGACGGTGAAACAGGGGCTGCACGAGCTGTTGTCCGAAGCCGCCCATTACAGCACCACGCAAACTGTGCGAGAACATGTGCCTTTGCGAGAAGTTGAAAACGACAGCAAAAATCTGTGGGGACTGCTATTGGCCAGCGGCTACTTGACTGCTGTGCAGGCCAAAGAAGATTCCAACAGCGACAATAAGATTGTTCAGTTGCGCATTCCCAACAACGAAGTGCGACGAGTGTACAGCAGCTTGATCGAACATTGGCTACAAGGTGCTCAAGGTATCAACGGTGCTAGTTTGCTCGATGCTTTGGTGAGTGGTCAACTGCAAGAATTTATTGAAGGATTTCAGGAATTTGTTTTGGAAAGTGCCAGTTTCTTTGATACTGGCGGCAAACAGCCCGAACGATTTTATCATGCCTTTGTGTTGGGGATGCTGCAGCACTTGCGGGATCGATACATCATTGATTCCGAACAGATCAGCGGCATGGGCCGTTACGACCTGGCCCTAGAACCCAAAGACAAAACAGCTCCTGGCTTTGTCTTTGAATTCAAGCGAGCCCTGCAAGCAGACGACTCTTTGCAAGCATCTGCTGCAAAAGCCCTGCAACAAATTCAAGACAAGCAATACCATGTGAGCCTCATGAAGCGAGGCGCGCAAACCATTATCGCTCTGGGTTTTGCGTTTCAAGGCAAAAAAGTAGCTATTGCACACACCACGTTGGACGGTGCATAGCATGCTTTAGTCTTGGCGTCGAATTGTGCTCGCACCGATGATTTTTCCTAAAGTTAACTGTGGGTTTCCTTGGTATGTGATCTTGGAGGCGCCGCTGACACGTTTTACCTCCAGCCTTTGTAAAGAGGGGAGCATCAGCTTAGAAGCACCGGAGAGGTCTTCTACAGTCATGTTTGTGATCTGGCTTTGTTGTAGATCGAGTTTGCTGGATCCGTTGGCACGCGCTGTGAGGCTGTTGCAGCTGCCTTGCAGATCAATATGGCTAGCTCCTGTTAGATTGAGCACAGCGTCGGTAGTCTGGAGGGTTCCCGTTATGCGACTCGCTCCGCTTGACGAAATGGAGAAGCCATTTTTGCTGCTATAGTCTATTTCAGCTTTAGAGGCACCCCGCACATCCAGTCCTTTTAGATTCTCTGTCGCGATGAAAATGTTTATTGTGCCATTACGAATACTGCTTTTTGGCTCGATGGTCAGGGTCCCTCCTCGCATTGTGGTTGATACGTGTGGCAGTAAATTGCTATCTGTCTGCACCTCGATGCTCTCTTTTTTATCCCGGTGGACGGTGGCGTTGAACGCTCCTTTAACAACAACGTAGTGGATCGGGTTTGTGACAGATCGATGCTCTGAGACGAGGTGACCGTTTCCGAAAATTCCGCTTGCGCAACCTGAAACGAGCATGCTAGCGAACAGTGTTCCAATGTGTATTAAATTAATCATGCTTGCAGTTTATCATAAAACTTGCTCGATCTATTCATGACTGGCGATGTTATTCTGAACGTTATTGGAGAGGTTTAAGGTAACGCAGTGGATCGACAGGAATGCGTCTTTTGCGTACTTGAAAATGGAGGCGAGGTGTTGGCACACCTCCAGAAGTGCCTACTGTGCCAATGTGTTGCCCTTTGGACACGACTGTCTGTTTTGAGACAGCAACATTCTGCAGGTGTGCATAAATCGTAATAAAGCGAGCAGGATTTTTTCGAGGAGGGTGTTTCAAAATAACAATTTGACCATAACGGTTACCCATATTGCCTGCGTACATCACTTCACCTGCATCTGCAGCTACCACTTGACTACCCAATGCAGCGGCCAGTGCAACTCCTCCGTAATCGGGATTGAAACGTTTGAGGATCGTTGCTTTTGATAGGGGCCATTGTGGTTTCCACTGCGGTTGTTTTTTGGGGATGCTTTTTGGAGAGGTTTTTCTGCTCTGTTTAATCGGAGCTTTTGCTATGCGTTTTTGGCCAGAGTGTTTTTGCCCAGAACGTTTTTTGCGAACTGTTTTTGAGACGGATTTGGTTTTGCGAGGTGCAGTTTTGGTGCGGCGCTTGGAGACCCGTTTTGCAATACGCCGTTTTTTTGGGCGTTTTTTCCTTGGGGGAATGCTAGCAGCGGGCGGTTTTTTTCTAGGGCCATTGTATTCTAAAAAAATGTCTTCATGTTGTGTTTGTGGTATGTATAATATGTGTCCAATTTTTAACTTTTCTTGGGAGGCAATGCTGTTCACTTCCATCAATTCGGCAATGGGGATATGGCAACGACGAGCAATGCTCCACAGCGTGTCGCCCTCAGAAACAACATGGCGGGAACCTGGTGCAACACGTTGGCGAGACCATGTGGCGCAGCTGCTTGTTGTCCAGACAACTCCTGCGATGGCAAGGAGAGTGATGACTCCATTTTTCATGAGGTTGTGTTTGGTCTGTGAGAAAAAAGAGGCAAAGTCATATGAAAATGATATCCTTTTTTCTCCTGTGTCGGGAATGAATGAACGCGTTCATCTGTTTTTGGGTAGTAGGGAGAATTTTATTTGTGTATAATAAAGTCAGTTTTTTGTTAAAATTCAAGGGGCAATTCTTTACAAGGAGCACGTAATGATTAAATATGTTATCGATATGAAAAAATCAAGGGCGATTAAAAGTGCGTTTTTCATGGTGGGCATGGCGCTACTAGACTGTTTGGGTTGTGCAACGGCTTCCGTTGTAAACCATGCATCTGCCGTTGCCGCCGATTTGCGGACAGCAAAGCACGGTGGTGAAGCTGGTTTTACACCACTTTCGCCTACGAAAGGGGATGGGAAATTAGTTAATTACATTGCAGCGAGGGTGCAATTTTCTCAAGATAACGATGTTGAGATCATTTTGTGGGATCAATTGCAGCAGCGAGCTCGTCTTACGGGTAAAACATGGCAGGAAGCGAGAAAAAACTGGATCGATGAGTTCTTAATGCAGGGGTTCCTCAGTAAATATGGTCAGCAAGTGACGGATCAAGATGTGCAGATTAGTGTAAATCGCATTCGGCAACAAAGCGGTCTGAGCGATGAAGAGTTTGCACAAGCTTTACGGCGAGTGAAGGGATTTACACCCAAGCAACACCGTGCATGGGTGAAACGGCAAATGATTCGAGTGAGGTATGCTCATCATGTGTCTAGCCAAAGCCGTGTGTCAGACTTGCAGCTGGCAGGGGCCCTGCGACTACGCTCTTTGCTAATTCCTGCCCAACAAGACACAGGTGATATGCAAGGGGCTCAAGCGCAGGCACAAGATCTTGTTGACAAGGTGAGTTCAATACGTGAGCTTGATAAAAAGACGCAACGTTTTCAGGAGCTTGCCCAACAGCTGTGTTTGCAAGAGCCGCGTGCTTTGTTAAGCAATTCACAAAAAGTGAACCCTGCACATTTGCTAAAGGAGTTTGAGCAGGCTGTTTCAGGAGCTTCTGCTGGCAGCGTGGTCGGGCCTTTGTATTCCAAAGGCAGTTGGCACGTCCTTTTGGTTGAAGAGCGGTGTCCTGTTGCAGGTAGCGGCGAGTGGAGTGTGGGTGATGAACAAAAAGAGGTAGGTTTTGTTATGGAGAGGGCTCTTACAAAGTTACGTCGAACCGCTTTCGTGCGAGAGTACGATGCTTCTTAGGGTACCTGGACTCTAATAAATTGTAACGGAGGTGTGTCATGGGGAAACAGTCGGAATCACTTCGCGTAGCCCTATTTTTGGATGGCAAGGGTTTTTATTTAGGCTGGAAAGACAATGCCCCTCATTGTGATATCGATTTTTCGCGATTGGCAAAGTGGCTAATGCGTCGGGTAGGGGGAGGCTTTTTAACAGGAGCTTATTGTTATGTGCAGGAATTTTCAGATCATCATTTAGCGCAATTTGAAAAAGATTTAGCGGACTTTTTTGCCTTATTGAAATCGGAAGATGGGTTTTTTGTTCATGGTTTTTCGCAGGAAATTGAGTGTTTAAAATGTGTAAAATGCAGTGCGAATTACCCTTTTGAAGGGTGTAAAAAAATGGATATGATCATAGCATCCAATGTGTTGCAGCTAGCGATAACCGATTCTTATGATGTGGTTGTGCTTATATCCGATGATCCGGATTACATTCCCGTTCTTGAAACCCTACAGTTTATGGGAAAGCAAGCATATGTTGCCAGCTGGTCCAATGGAGCAATTAGCCCTGGCGTAAGGTCTGCAGCGTTTAGCTGTATCAATCTATCGCGAGGTTTAGATGCTTTTGAAAAGCGTTCTTCTGAAAAAGACTCTTTTCATCTCCTTTCTCAAGAGCAATCGGCCGTAGCCATCACGCATTTTACAGGAGAGTATGAATTGGATGCTTTCATGTCGGAATTGGCACAAGCCGAACAGCGATTTGAGAACGATGATGGCTACGTGGGTCTTGGTTATTTTCTCAATTATTGGCGCTCCGAGCATTTAGATAAGACTCCTGCAGGCAGGCGAACGGTGTTGGATCGGCTTTTAGTGGAGAATTGGGTGGAAACATACGATTCAGGAGGCGGCAAACTCGCCATTCAATTGTCAGACCGCGCCCGCGAACGTTTTCAAGAAATTGCGGCTCAACAGTAGTGTTTTGGTCTCCTTTCTCTTCTGATCAATCGGCACTGGGTAAGCCACCTTTTCACCGCCTGATACAGCATATCCATCTCAATCCCAGCCAAACTCTTGCACTCAGTTTTGCGGTGTTGATTGCGGTGGGAACAGTGCTGCTCATGCTCCCCATTGCCACTGCAGATGGCCAGGGAGCCCATTGGCTTGATGCTCTTTTTACCATGGCGTCGGTTGCATCTACCACGGGCTTAATGACTGTTTCCGTGGCTCAACACTACAGCCAATTTGGCCACGTTGTGATTTTATGTGCTGCCCAAGCAGGGGGTTTGGGTATTATGGTTTTATCGACTGCCTTTGCTGTGTTGATTGGGGGACACTTGCCCATGCGACAGCAGGCAAAATTAGAAGAAATTCTCGATGTCACAACGGCCCAAGGTCTTAAACGGCTGGTTTTGGCAGTTGTGATGGTAACCCTTGTATGCGAGGGCATTGGGACGTTAGTTCTGTTTGTGTTGTGGTCAGATCTGTTTACGAGCGTGCAAGAACGTATGTGGTGGTCGGTGTTTCATGCTGTTTCGGCATTTTGCAACATTGGAGTGTGCTTGTGGGATGACTCTTTGCAGGGGTGGGTAGATAATCCTTGGGTATGCGCTGTTTTTGGTATTTTGATTCGTATAGGGAGTTTGGGTTTTTTTGTCATTGCTGATGTCATGAGTTCTCGCGTATGGACAGTGTTTCGGCCGCAATCCATTTGGCAGCGCTTGCATCCCCAAACAAAGGTCGTTCTGATGGCGATGTTGGTTTTGGATCTATTAGCAACCGTTACATTTTGGTTTTTCGAAAACACGGGAGTGCTGGCATCATTGACACCCTTTTCTCAGTGGCAAGCATCTGTTTTTCAAGCCATTACAATGCGTTCTGCAGGATTTTCTAGTGTGGAATTGCAGCACTTGTCACCGCCCACCGTGCTGTTTTGTGCGGTATGGATGTTTGTGGGCTCGGCTCCAGGATCTGCAGGGGGAGGGATTAAAGTCACAACAGCTGCCGTGGCATTGGTAGCCACACGGGCCTTATTGCGTGGACGTGAAGAGGCAGAACTTTTTGGTAGACGGTTGCCTTCCGTGCTAGTGAACCGCAGTTTAGCTGTGATATTCATGGGTTTGGGTTTTGTGATGGTCGCTCTCATTGTGCTTGCTGCGACGCAACCTTTGCCGTTGTCGGCGATTGTCTTCGAAACAGTTTCGGCTTGTGGCACAGTGGGGCTGTCTATGGGAATTACACCCCAGTTGGATTCCTTTGGTCGACTGTTATTAGTCTTTTTGATGTTTGTCGGGAGGATTGGTCCACTAACAGCAGCTTTGACTGTGGGGCAAAGCGATAAAAAACCAACATATCATTATCCTAGCGCTCAAATTGCTGTTGGCTAATTAGTACTAAAGAAATTATTTTTTTGTGTAAATTGTTCTAAATGTAAAGGGTGATTATGAAGTTATTTGTTGTCATGGGTTTGGGGCAATTTGGACGCCATACGGCCATGACTTTGTACGAAGCTGGAGCAGATGTGTTGGCCATAGATGAAGACGCGCCTCGCGTAGAGCTGATCAAAAATGGTGTGGGGCAAGCTGTATGCATGGATGCAACAGATCCAATGGCCCTGGATTCTATGCAAGTTGGCAAAGCGGATGCTGCTGTTGTGGCTTTTGGTGAGGTGCAGTTAGAAGCAAGCATTTTAGCCTGTGCGGCATTGCGAGATTTGGGTATAAAAAAGGTAGTGGTGCGTAGCTCTGCTCCGACGCATGGTCGTATTCTGAAACGTGTAGGAGCGCATCATGTGATATACCCCGAAAAACAGATGGGCAGAGAGCTTGCCCGATCTCTGTTGGTCAACAGTGTATTAGAAGAGACTGTTTTGCCCACAGGGCAAGTGGTGGCCGACGTGCCTCTTTCGAGTGCGTATGAGGGAAAAACCTTACAGGATTTACAGCTGCTGTCCCGGCATCAATTGGTTGTGATTGGTTTGCGACGACAGCAGCAGTGGCAAGGGGTTCCACCGCAAGAAACAGCCTTGTGCGCGGGCGACATTTTAGTGATTGTGGGCAATCGAAAAAATATTGCCGATTTTTCTTCCTAACAATAGATGATTGCTACGGCCAACAGCGCAGGAGCAAGTTCTCCAGAGCCAATTTGCTATTAGCGTTGCGTTGTGTGACGGCTTCGTGTGTTTCTTGCAAGGCTTGTACGACAACAATAGATTTTTGAAAGGCATTGCTTTGGGGTTGTTGGTGGCATAACTGTTTAGTGGTTTGCCACTGCGTGAGCAGCATGTCTTGTAGTATTTTGCCCAGTTCGTCTCGGTTTGTGGGAAATTGTTTGGAGATGTGCCAGCGTTGCAAGCGGGGTGTTTTATGGATGCTATCAAGAAGTTTGTTGGCTTGCTGTAGGGCATCTGCGTTGGTGAGTTGTTGTTTTACATTATGTGGAAAAAACACTTTGTGACAACGTGAGGTCACCGTAAGGGGCAACGAGACTTCGTTGGGTGTTGATAAGAAAATGAAACGGTGTGTATGAGGCTCCTCGAGCAGTTTCAGCAAAGCAGATGCTGCTTGCAGTGTGAGGTCTTGAGCGTTTGGAACAAGCCAGATTTGAGGATTTGATGAGAAATTGCGTAGATTTTGCTGCTGTTTCATCAAGCGAACCTGCTCAATGCCAATGAGAGAAGAGTTCGACGGCGTTTTGTTTTCTTTGCAGCGCAGGGTGTGTACGTTGGGGTGTATCTGTTTTGCGATTCGTTGACAGTTGTTGCATTGTTCACAACCCGTAGACCGACGGTGTTTAGAGGTGTTAGGGCATAGCAAGGCTTGAGCCAGCTGCATAGATGTCGTTTCTGTTTGGTGACTAGGGCCAATAAAAAGCACAACTTGAGGTAAGCGATGGCGTGTAACCGCACGATGTAGCTGTTGCAAGATGTTTTCGTTGTTGAATGGACATGGATCTTGTGTTGAGGCCGCTGCAGGTGAAACGTGGGCTTGGTTCATGTTATTGATCATGGCGTTGGAGGGCCTGGTATAGCTGTTTGAGGGCCTGGCCAGGGTTGGCCGATGCAAAGATGGTACTGCCTGCTACAAACACCTGTGCCCCAGCTTGTGCTGCTTGTACAGCCGTTTGCGCGTTGATGCCGCCGTCTACAACAATAGGAACATCTTGTCGATGGTTTTTGTCCAGCAACGTGCGTATGCATTGCATTTTGTTCAACTGGCTGGGTAAAAAAGTTTGCCCTCCAAAACCAGGGTTGACTGTCATGACCAATATGGAATCCACATCGGCAAGCAGATATTGCAACGATTCTATACCGGTAGCAGGGTTGAGGGCAATGCCCGCTTCACAACCCAGATCGCGAATCCGGTTTAGGATGCTTTGGGGATAGGTGGTTGCTTCCATATGCAGGGTAATGCGGTGGGCACCTGCTTGATGAAAGGGTTCGATCCATCTGTCGGGTTCGCATACCATGAGATGTACATCTAAAGGCAGGTCTGTACAGCGCTTGAGGGCTTTTACAATGTCTGGGCCCATGGAGAGATTGGGTACGAAATGTCCGTCCATAATGTCTACGTGAATCCAAGTGCGTTAGAGTGAAGGCACGGCAGTCCTGAGACAGAGTTGCTAGCACGTTCCAACTTTGACAAGTGGTTTGCTGCACTACCACAGGCCTACACCTACCGAGCAGTCCTGG